>NZ_JANSIG010000077.1:0-14719 GCF_047461975.1 Synechococcus sp. R55.3
ATGACTTTTGCCAAACCGCCTAAAGCTCAGTAAATTCAGCAAAGTTCAGGGTTTTGGGGGTTAGAGGCATGCTCCCTCAGCTCTACCCCCAAACCCGGTCGGTCGGTGGGGAGCAGGCAGCCGTCCTGCAGGATGGCCCCGGCAAAGGGATCGTCGATGAGGTTGAGGTGGCTATCCAAGTCCAGGTAATCCACCAGGGGAGCCAAGTGGGCCGCCGCCGTATTCCCCAGAGCTGTGTTGCTGTAGCAGCCCAACATCACCTGTAGGCCGTGGGCTTTGGCGGTGTGGATCATGCGCCAGGCTTCGCTGAGGCCTCCGCACTTCATCAGCTTAATGTTGATCCCGTGGACGCGATCCACCAGAGGGGGGATATCGCGGCTGTCCATACAGCTCTCATCCACAAAAATGGGCAGCTTCGACTCGTGCCAGAGGGTGATCAGCTTCGCTTCCTGCCCCCTCTCCAAAGGCTGCTCCAGGTAGCTCACCCCTTGCCCCGCCAGCCAGTTGCTCATGCTCAGGGTTTGCTCCACCGTCCAAGCGCCGTTGGCATCCACTGTAATCAGGGATCCCAGCGGGATCACCTCTTGTACAGCAATCAGCATGTTCTGATCCGCCATCAGCCCCGAGTCGCTGCCCAGCTTGATCTTAAAAGCCCGCGCTTGGGTCTGTTCCATCCAGGCCAAGGCGCGCTGGCGGGCCGCCTGCGGGGTGGAGATGCCGATCGTCATCGTCGTGGGCGGAATGCGGGAGCGATCCAGCCCCCACAACTGCCACAGGGGCCTCCCCAGCCGTTTGCCCATCCAATCGTGCAGGGCCATATCCACCGCTGCCCGCGCTGCCGAAGGGATCCCGGCCCGCAGCAGTTCTGCCTCGATTGGCTGTCGCTCCCAGGGGGAATGGCGGCGCAGGATCCCTTTGGCCACCTCCAGACCCATCAGGATGTCGTCCAGAGACTGCTGGCAATCGTCGCTCACCGAAAAAGGGCAAGCCTCTCCCCACCCTTCAACTCCCTCCTCCTCAATTCGCACCCAAGCCAAGGTTGTATCGCTGTGGGTACCTCGGCTGATGGTCAAGGCGTAGCGCTTGTGAACGGTGAAAGGTTCGACGTAGAGCCGCATGGGCATCTCCAGAAGAGGAAGCTTGGAGGGGCAATTGGGCCTGGGCCGCCCCTTTGAGCTTAGCTTGGTTCCCAGCCCAGCCTGCCCCCGTCCCCAAGCCCAGAAAACAAGTTATCCCTTGCCCCGTCCGCCGTCTATGGTGGGATCCAGATCCACCGTTCTCCATACCCTTGCCACCATGAATACCGCCGAACTGCTGGTTCGCTGCCTGGAAAATGAGGGGGTGCAGTACATCTTCGGCGTTCCTGGCGAAGAAAACCTGGAAGTCCTGCAAGCCCTGCGCCGCTCCTCAATTCGCTTTATCACCACCCGCCACGAACAGGGGGCCGCCTTCATGGCCGATGTCTATGGCCGGCTGACGGGCAGAGCGGGGGTGTGTCTCTCCACCTTGGGGCCGGGCGCCACCAACCTGATGACCGGAGTTGCCGATGCCAACCTGGATGGAGCACCCCTAGTGGCCATCACCGGCCAAGTGGGCACCGACCGCATGCACATCGAATCCCATCAATACCTGGATTTGGTGGCCATGTTTGCCCCCGTCACCAAGTGGAATGCCCAGATCGTGCGCCCCAGCATCACCTCGGAGATCGTGCGCAAGGCTTTCAAATTGGCCCAAACCGAGAAGCCCGGGGCCGTCCACATCGACTTGCCGGAAAACATCGCCGCCATGGAAGCCAGCGGCACTCCCTTGAGGAGAGATCGCCTGGACAAAACCTACGCCTCCTATCAAAGCCTGAACGAAGCGGCCTCCCTGATCTCCCGCGCCCGCAACCCCTTGATTTTGGCCGGCAATGGAGCCATTCGCGCCCAAGCCAGCAACGCCCTCACCGAATTTGCCACCCGCCTGAATATTCCCGTCGCCAATACCTTCATGGGCAAAGGGGTGATCCCCTACACCCACCCCTTGTCCTTGTGGGCCGTTGGCCTACAGCAGCGGGATCTGGTCAGTTGTGGTTTCGACCGCACCGATCTGTTGATCGCCGTCGGCTACGACCTCATCGAGTACTCTCCCAAGAAATGGAACCCCGACGGCACCATCCCCATCGTTCACATCGCCGCCCTGCCGGCTGAAATCGACAGCAGCTACATCCCGCAAGTAGAGGTGGTGGGAGACATTTCCGACTCCCTGCTGGAGATCCTGCGCCGCTGCGATCGCACGGGCAAGCCGGATCCCTATGGCATCAGCCTGCGGCAGAACATCGTCCGCGAGTACACCTGCTATGCCCAGGATCAGAGCTACCCGATCAAGCCCCAAAAGCTGATCTACGACCTGCGCCAAGTCCTGGAACCCGAAGACATCGTCATCTCCGATGTCGGCGCCCACAAAATGTGGATGGCCCGCCTCTACCACTGTGACAAACCCAACACCTGTCTCATCTCCAACGGCTTTGCCGCCATGGGCATCGCCATTCCGGGGGCCTTGGCCGCCAAATTGGTGCATCCCGACCGGCGCATCGTGGCCGTAACCGGAGATGGAGGGTTCATGATGAACTGCCAAGAGCTGGAAACTGCCCTCAGGGTGGGCACTCCCTTTGTCACCCTCATCTTCAACGATGGCGGCTATGGGCTGATCGAGTGGAAGCAACACAATCAGTACAACGAGGCTGCTTTCGTCAAGTTCGGCAATCCAGACTTCGTTAAGCTGGCGGAGAGCATGGGCCTCAAGGGCTACCGTGTCGAAAAGGCTGCCGAGCTGATCCCCATCCTGAAGCAGGCCCTCGAGCAGCCGGTGCCCACCCTCATCGACTGCCCTGTCGATTACGGCGAAAATCTTTACTTGACCCAGCGGTCGCAAGCGCTGGTCTGCGAGACTTAGGGGGTGAGGTGGATAGGAATGCGAGATTTGAGCCGAGTTGGGGCATAGTAAGCCCAGGGTTGGCGGCCTCTGGGAAGTCCAGACTTATGTATCTTTACCGTTGACCCTTAGCAGCCAAGTGCAGTGAAATAGAGGCATTGTGGGTGACCCGCCAGCATGAGCGATCTTCCTTCCCCTCCCTTTACCTCGCGCCGCGCCGGCGCTGCCAGCAAAGCTCTGGCCATCGCCAACGTCAGCATTACCCCCTTTGGCCGCAAGTTAAAGGAGCTGGGCTTTGCCGACGATAAGCAGATCCAGGACATCCAAAACGCCCTCAAAGCGGATCGAGAGGGCAACAGCAAGGCCCTGGCTCTGGTGGTCAAGGATATCGTGGGCAAAGAGATCACCCCTGACCTGGAGCGGGCTTACAAACGGCAGCAGCTCTTTGAACTGAAAATCATCTACGGGATCCCCTCCCTGGATGTCGACCTGGAGCCGGTGGAGATCTCCGAGATGATTGGGCTGATCGACTCGATCTTGCCCCTCGACATCTGCAACCGCTACAAGTTCTTGCCCATTCGCCGTCGAGACAATCAGGTGACGGTGGCGATGGTCAAGCCAGACAACCTGCAGGCACTGGACGACATTCAACGGCGCTTCCGCATCCAGGGGCTGAAGCTGCAGCGGCGGGTCTTCACCCAGCGGGATTTCGAGACCCTGATCAACCGCTACATGGATGCGCAGGCGGAGCTGCTGGCCATCAAGGGGATCAACGACGCGGCTGCTGCCCAACAGGAAGAAGAGGTGGTGGTCAACACTGCCGAAATCGATCTGGATGCTATTGAGGATGTGGCTGCCGATGAGGCCGGCGAGGGATCCCTGGAGCAGCAGGTCAAATCGGCAGATGATGCCCCGATTATTAAACTGTCCAACCAGATCCTGGTCAAGGCCCTGCAGGACGGGGCGTCTGACATCCACATCGAGCCGCAAGAAGAATACCTGCGCATCCGCTTCCGCAAAGATGGGGTGTTGCGGCAGGCTTTTGAAAACTTTCCCAAGAAGATCGTCCCCGCCCTCACTGCCCGCTTTAAAATCATCTCCAACCTGAATATTGCCGAGCGGCGCATGCCCCAGGATGGGCGGATCCGGCGGGTCTTCAAGGGGCGCAAGGTGGACTTCCGGGTCAGCACCCTGCCCTCCCGCTATGGGGAGAAGATCGTGCTGCGGATCCTGGACAACTCCGCCACCCAACTGGGGCTGGACAAGCTGATCACCGACCCAGAGACCTTGGAAAGCTTCAAGGAGATTGTCAGGCGACCCTTTGGCCTAATCTTGGTGACCGGGCCAACGGGATCCGGGAAAACCACCACCCTCTACTCGGCTCTGGCGGAGGTGAACGATCCGGGCATCAACATCAGCACTGCCGAGGATCCCATTGAATACTCGCTGCCGGGGATCACCCAAGTGCAGGTGATCCGAGAAAAGGGCATGGACTTTGCCATGATCCTGCGCGCCTTCCTGCGGCAAGACCCGGATGTGATCCTGGTGGGGGAAACCCGCGACCACGAGACGGCCAAAACCGCCATCGAGGCTTCCCTTACCGGTCACCTGGTGTTGACCACCCTACACACCAACGATGCCCCCGGTGCCATCGCCCGCCTGACGGAGATGGGGATCGAGCCATTTATGATCTCCAGCTCGTTGCTGGGGGTGTTGGCCCAGCGCTTAATGCGCCGAGTGTGTACGGCCTGTCGGATCCCCTACCACCCCACACCTGAGGAGCTGGCCCGCTACGGCCTTACCCTCAGCGGCGATGGCGAGCAGCTCACCTTTTACAAAGCCAACAAGCTCTCCCCCAAAGAGGTAGAACAGCGCAAGGCCACCGGCAAGCCCATCTGCGAGAACTGCGGGGGCGTGGGCTACAAAGGCCGGATAGGGGTGTACGAATTCATGCGCATGAACGACCGCCTCGCGGATTTGATCAACAAAGAAGCCCCCACTGAGGTGATCAAGGAAGCGGCGGTGGAAAGTGGCATGAAAACCCTGCTGGCCTACAGCTTGATGCTGGTGAAGCAGGGCCTCACCACGCTGGAGGAGGTGGATCGGGTGACCCTTACCGATAAGGGCCTGGAAAGTGAGCTGAAGGCCCGTGCCAAGGCTCTCAGCACCTGCCGCAACTGTGGCGCGGCCTTGCATGTAGACTGGATGGATTGCCCCTATTGCCTGACGCCGAAGTTTTAGGAAGTCGCCTTGGCCCTTGACGGTGTTGGGGTGCCGACTATAACAGTCCTATACAGTTGCCTTTCTGACATGGCTTTGGCCACTAGCTCTTTTGATAGATAGCTCTACTCACCTTTGGAGAACCCAACCCTATGCCCCAACTGATGATCGAAGACCTGATGGAAGCAATCGTCCAAAAGGGCGGTTCCGACATTCATATTTCGGCGGGTTTGCCCCCCTACTTCCGCATCAATGGTCACCTCGAGCCGACAGAGCATGAGCCTCTCTCCGCAGAGGAGGTGCAGCGGCTGATCTTCAGCATGTTGAACAATAACCAGCGCAAGCAGTTGGAGCAAAACTGGGAACTGGACTGCTCCTACGGGGTGCGCGGGATCGGGCGCTTCCGCGTGAACGTCTACCGCGATCGCGGCACCTATGCTTGCGCCATGCGGGCCCTGGCTTCTGAGATCCCCAACATCGACAAGCTGGGCCTGCCGGATGTGTGTAAGGAAGCAGCTCGCCTGCCGCGGGGCTTGGTGCTGGTAACCGGCCCAACGGGATCTGGCAAATCGACTACGCTGGCTTCCATGATCGACATGATCAACCGCGAACGGGCCGAGCACATCCTCACCATCGAGGATCCCATTGAGTATATCTACACCCCCATTCGCAGCATCATCCACCAGCGGCAACTGGGGGAAGACACCAAGAGTTTTGCCAATGCCCTGCGGGCAGCGATGCGGGAGGATCCGGATGTGATCCTGATCGGGGAGATGCGGGATCTGGAGACCATCCAGTTGGCCATTACCGCCGCCGAGACGGGCCACCTCTGCTTTGCCACGGTACACACCAGTTCTGCCGCCCAGACGGTGGATCGCTTGGTGGATGTGTTTCCGCCCGAGCAGCAGCAGCAGATTCGCGTGCAGCTCTCCAACTCCCTCAAGGCCGTCTTCTCCCAAACTCTGGCCCGCCGCCTCAATCCCAAGCCAGGAGAGCCTGGACGGGTGCTGGTGCAGGAAATCATGGTGGTGACGCCGGCCATTGCCAACCTGATTCGGGAGGGCAAAACTGCCCAGATCTACTCGGCTATCCAGACGGGGGGCAAGCAGGGCATGAAAACGCTGGAGCAAGATCTGGCTAACCTTTACCTACAGGGCAAGATCGACTTCGATACGGCCATGTCTAAGACCTCTCGCCCCGAGGAGTTGCAACGGCTTTTGGGCAACGTTACCGGGCCCTCGCCAGCCGCGGCTGCCCAGCAACAGCGGCCACCAGCAGTTGCCACCCGTCGCTAAACCTCGTTGCCACCAGGCGCGCAGGGATCCCCGGGTGAGGGTTCATTGCCGATCTCTAGCCGCTGACTTGATTTGTGGCTAAGCTCTAGCTGAGAGATTGTTGATCTGCCCAAGGTTTGGGCTGACTTCTCTTTTGCACCTGCGAAACATTTAAAGCCATTTCGTTATTTAGAGCGATCTAGCCGGGGGTACAGCCATGCCGCGCTATAAGGTTCGGGGGTTAAAGGCCGGTCAGCCGGTACGCCTGACGGTGGTGGCCAACAGCTTGACCGAAGTTCGTGCACGGCTGCGCCGAGACGGGATTTTTGCCAAACAGGAAGACATTCAGGAGGAGAAACCCTTCTTTTCCTTGGATACGTCTTTCGATTTCTCAATGCTGGGATCCATCGACATTC
Source organism: Synechococcus sp. R55.3 (assembly GCF_047461975.1). Classification (NCBI taxonomy): domain Bacteria; kingdom Bacillati; phylum Cyanobacteriota; class Cyanophyceae; order Synechococcales; family Synechococcaceae; genus Synechococcus; species Synechococcus sp. R55.3. The sequence goes on from NZ_JANSIG010000077.1 coordinate 6,824, forward strand.
GCGACAAGGCAGTGTTCTCCCGGCAATTTGCTGCCTTGATCAACGCCGGCGTGTCGATGGTGCGCTCTCTTACCATCATGGAGGAGCAAACCGGCAACCCCAAACTCAAAAAGTACCTGAGGGCTATCCGAGCGGAGGTGGAGGCGGGGAAAAACCTCTCCGACTCCATCCGCCCTTATCCCGACGCCTTCGACGGCCTCTACTGCAGCATGGTGCAGGCGGGGGAGGTGGGCGGCGTGCTGGACGAAGTGCTCAACCGCCTGGCCAAGCTGCTGGAGGACATGGATCGCCTGCAGAAGCAGATCAAATCAGCCATGACCTACCCGGTGGTGGTGACGATCTTGGCTGTCTTGATTTTCTTGGGCATGGTGCTGTTCATCTTGCCCACGTTTGAGAGCATCTACAACGACTTGGGTGGGGAGCTGCCCGCCTTTACCCAGTTTTTCATCAACATCAGCAAGTTCCTGCGCACGCCCCAGTACAGCTTGGGGCTGGTGGGCTTTCTAGGGGCCGTCTATTTTGCTTTCCGGCGCTTTTACCGCACCCCTGCCGGCAAGGAGACCATCGACGCGCTGGCCCTCAAGCTCCCTCTCTTCGGGGATCTGATCCAGAAGTCGGCGGTGGCTCGCTTCTGCCGCACCTTTGGCGCTCTCACCCGCTCCGGGGTGCCGGTGCTGACTTCCTTGGAAATTGTGCGCGACACCTCCGGCAACCAGGTGGTGGCCAACGCCATTGACGCCGCCCGCCAATCCATCTCAGAGGGAGGGCAGATTGCCCCTGCTCTGGGCAAGGCCAAGGTCTTCCCAGTCATGGCCATTCAGATGATCAGCGTGGGGGAAGAGACAGGGGAGCTGGACGCGATGCTGATGAAGACGGCGGATTTCTACGAGCTGGAGGTGGAGGAGGCGGTACGCGCCCTCACCAGCCTGCTGGAGCCGTTGATGATCGTGATCCTGGGCGGTATGGTGGGCTGCATTATCGTGGCCATGTACCTGCCCATGTTCAACGTGTTCGAGTTGGTGAAGTAGTGGATTGGGCTGACCCTTGAACCCCCAGGGCGGCCAGGGCACAGGGTAGGAGCAACAAAGGAAAGGGATCCCATGCTGAGGCGATGGTTAGCGGCCCTGGTGCTGTTGTTGGGGGTGGGGCTGGCAGTTTTGCTTTCCGAACAGCCGACGGGATCCCTGGCGGGACGGGTGGAGCTGCCGGCAGAGGCTCCGCCTGGGGATGTGCAGGTCATTGCAGCCGGCCCGGTCACGCGCAGCGCCAGCTTGGCCTCAGATGGCGAATATCGCTTGGATCGATTGCCTGTTGGGGAATACCAGGTGACGGTGCAGGGATCCGGCCTGGAAACGGTGGGCAGCCAGGGATCCGTTCTGGTGCGGGAGGGGGCAACGGTTCGGATCCCCACCTTGCGCCCTCAGCTTGTCCCCCCCGGTCTCTATCTCTACAGCACCAGCCAGGTGTTTACGACCGCAGAACCGGCGCGGCTGCAGTGGCGGGCCACCAGCCTGGGCTCGGTGCAGCTCAGCCTCTATCGCTTTTCCCTGACAGAGCTGCAGGGATCCCCTCTCTTGCGGGATTTGGCGGATGCTGGCTATGGCTCCCTGAATCTGGCTCTGTATCCCACCCTGCGGCGGGAGCTTGTGCGCAGTTGGCAGCAGCCGGTGCCACGACGAGCGGGAGAGGGGTGGACAGCCCAAACCTTGGAGCTGGGGATCCTGCCGCCGGGGGCCTACTGGGTGGAGGCGGAGGGCCGGGAGCCGCTGAATGCGGCTGCACCCTTGCCCCGTTTCGACCATTGGTTTTTGGTGAGCGATCTCGGCCTCATCCAGAAGCAGGATGCCAGCCAGTTGGTGGTGCAGGCGGTGCACCTGCGGGAGCTGCGTCCCCTGGCCGGGATCCAGATCCAAGTTTTCGGGGAGTGGGGGGATCCCTTGACGGCCACCACCGATGCAGAGGGGCTAGCCCGCTTTGGCCTGCCGGCGAGAGAGGGTTCTTCCCTGGTGGTCTATGGCCGCAGTGCCGACAACACCCTGCAGGCTTTGTCCCGCAGCTACGCCTATGGCTGGAACCAGCCCCACCGGATCTACGCCTACACGGATCGTCCCCTCTACCGCCCTGGCCAAACCGTCTATTTCCGCGCCCTGGTGCGAGAGCAAACCCGCCTCACGCCGCCCCCGGTAGGACAAGCAGTGCAACTGACCCTTACGGCCCCCAACGGGGATGTGTTGAGCGAACAAACCCTGGCCACCAATGCTTTTGGCAGTGTCTATGGGGAGTTTCAACTGCCGGAAGAGGCGCCCCTGGGCAGCTACGGCCTGGAGTGGCAGGTGTCAGGGCCGCAGGGATCCAGCGGCGAATACACCTCTTTTCAGGTGGAAGCCTACCGCAAGCCGGAGTTTGAGGTGGCGGTGGTGCCCGACCGACCTTGGCTGGTGCGGGGGGGATCCCTGAAGGTGCAGGTGGAGGCCGAGTATCTTTTCGGCGCGCCGGTGGCCGCTGCCCAGCTCCGCTACCGAGTTTACAGCAGCCCCGACTGGAGCCTGCGCTATGGGCTGTTGCCCCGTTCTGCCGAGGAAGACTATTTCGCCGACGACCTGGGAGAGGAGCAGGGCTACTACGGCGGCTACGGCCAGTTGGTGGCGGAAGGAGAAGGGGTGACGGATGCCCAAGGGCGGGCGGAGTTTCGCCTGGATCGCCTGCTGCAGGATCTCAACTGGGAAGAAGACAGCTACTGGGGCCCCCAAGAGGTGCAGCAGTTGCGCATCGAGGTGGAGGTGACCGACATCAGCCGTCGCACCGTGACCGGAACGGCGAGGGCCTGGGTCACGGCTGGCGAATTTGCCCTCTTTGCCGAGGCCGACCGCCACCTGCCCGCTCCGGGGGATACCCTCACCTACCGGCTGCAAGCCCGCGATTACGATGGCCGCCCCGTCAGCGCCACCGGAGAGCTGAGCCTGGAGCGCTGGCGCTGGGATCCCAAGAGCAGCACCTACCAACGGCAAGGTACCCTGCTGCGGCAGCCTTTTCAGATCGTCAACGGGGAGGGCAGCCTCACCCTCAGCTTGCCCGCCGACCTGGAGCCGGGAGACTACCGGGTGCGGTTGACGGCATGGGATCCCCGCCGTCAAAGTGCTCCGCACCGCTGGCGCGAACGGGTGCAGGAGGTGGACTATCTCTGGGTGGTGGAGCCGGGCAGCCCCCTACAAAGTTGGGGATCCCTGCCCAGCCTGGAAGTGGTGGCGGATCGGCAGATCTACCAGGTGGGGGAAGAGGCCCAGATCCTGATAGTCTCGCCGCTGCCGGATGTGGCGGTGCTGGTGGGCATTGAGGGATCCCGGCTGCACCAGGTGCAGGTGCTGCGTCTCCAGGGGCATACGGCCACGCTGCGGCTGCCCATCCGCGGCGACTATCGTCCCAATCTCTACGTCACTGCCACTGCCATCGGCCCAGAGCGGCGGCTGTACCGAAGCGAGGCCCTGCTGCGGGTCTCCCCCTTGGATCGCTTTTTGCAGGTGGAGCTGCAAACCGATAAACCCACCTATCGACCGGGCGAGACCGCCCAAATCCAAATCCGCACCCGCGATGCCCAAGGGCAGCCGGTGAGCGCCGAGGTGGGCCTAGGGATTGTGGACAATGCCCTCTACCTATTGCGACCCGACTTCACCCCGGATATTCGCCGCTTCTTCTATGGGCGCCAGTACAACCAAGTTACCACCACTACCTCTTTCCCTCAGCAATATCCCGGCGGTGCTGACAAGCTGGCCGGCCAAGTGCGGGAAGACTTTCGCGATACCGCCGCCTGGTTCCCGGATCTGGTCACCAATGCCGATGGCCTGGCTCAGGTGCAGGTGCGCTGGCCCGACAACCTCACCACCTGGCGCTTGACCGCCCGCGCCGCCACTGCCGACACCCAGGTGGGATCCGCTCTTGCCACAGTCTCGGTTAGCAAAGACCTGTTGGTGCGCTTGGCCGCTCCCCGCTTTTTCCGGGTGGGGGATCAGCTCACCTTGGCGGCCATTGTGCAAAACCGCACGGGTCAAGCCCAAGCGGTGGAGGTGCGGCTGGAAGTTCCTGTTCCTGCCGGTGGGATCTTGAAATTGCAAGGCCCGGAACGACAACGCCTCACCGTGCCGGCCCAAGGAGCGGGGCGGGTGGAATGGCCTCTCCAGGTTCTGGGGGCCGGAGATACCTCTCTGCGGGTCTGGGCGGAAGGGAATGGGCTGAAAGATGCGTTGCAACTGCGGATCCCCAGCCAGCCCTTTGGGGCGGCGCATCGCTTCTCCCAAGTGGGCCAACTGGGAACCCCGTCTGGCTTGCGTGAAGGGGAGTCTGGCAGTCTGGAGTTGCCGCTGGATTGGCCCGCCACCTGGGTGCCGGGATCCCGGCAGCTTCACCTGGAACTGGCCGCTAGCCCGGCAGCAACCCTGCTGGGGCCGCTGGATTACCTGGTGAAGTTCCCCTACGGCTGCACCGAGCAAACCCTGAGTCGCTTCTTGCCCGCCCTAGCCGTCGCCCAAGTCAGCGAGCAGTTGGGCTTGAACCTGCGCTGTTGCTCCGCAACGCCGACGCGACCGCAAACCCTGGAGCGGCTGCCTCGAGTGCTTCGATCCGGCTTGCAGCGACTGGAGGGATCCCAGAACTACGATGGGGGCTGGGGCTGGTGGGCCCATGACCGGAGCAACCCCTATCTGACCGGATACATCCTGCAGGGGTATCACCTTGCCCAAGCTGCTGGCTATGCCCTCAAAGAGTGGCGGGTGCGGCAGGCCTTGGACTATCTGGCCGCTCAACTGGCCCAGCCACAAGCCCTCTCCCCCGATCTACAGGCTTTTGTCGCCTACAGCCTGGCCCTCTGGGATCCCGCTTTGGTAACTGCCGACCTGCCGCCGCCGGCCCAGCTTTCCACCTTTGGCCTGGCCTACCATGGCCTGGCTGCCCTGCAACTGGGCCAGAGGGATCTTGCCCAGGCAGCCCTGGATGAGGTTCTGGAGCGGCGGCAACAGGATCCCCAAGGGCGCTGGTTTATCCCGGCTGCTCCAACTCGTGCGACCCAAGAGCGCTCCACCTACGACGACATGGAGGTGGCCGGCCCCCTACTGCAATTGGCCGTTCGGCTGCAGGATGACCGGGCTGCCCAGATTGCCGAGGCCCTTCTCCAGCAGCGGCAAAACAACCGCTGGCGCACCACCAAAGCCACCGCTGATGCTCTCCTCGGCCTGTCCGCCTACTACCAGGCCCAGCAGCAGCAGCTTCCCAGCCCCGGCGAGGTGCGGGTGTTGGATGGGACAACCGGATCCCTTCTCGGTCGCTGGCAGGCCGGCGCTGGGGATCCCCGCTATGGGCTGGATTGGGCTGACGCAGAAGTGGGGAACCTGAGCAGCCTGCGCCTGGAAAAGTCCGGCCCCGGCCCCCTTTACTACAGCTTGAGGGGAGAAGCCTTCGTCCCCAACCCTCTGCCCTCTCAAGCCCAAGGCTTTGCGGTGAGCCGCAGCTACTTCCGCCTACAGCCCCAGCTCCAACCCAACGGGGAGATCCGCTACCGAGAGCAGCCGCTGCGCCCTGGCGACACAGTAAGGGCCGGAGAAATCCTCCTGGCCCGGTTGACGGTGGAAGCCGAGCGGGACAGCCACTACGTGGTGGTCGAGGATCCCCTGCCCAGCGGCGCCGAGATCACCTCCCAGGATCCGCGAGAGTTCACCGGCTTGGCCCCAGACTACTGGTGGGACTGGTTTTGGACCCGCCAAGAGAATCGGGATGACCGCGTGGCCTTTTTCAGCACCGAGCTCAAGCAGGGTCGCCATGAGTTTGTCTATCTCTTCCGTCCGGAGATCCCCGGCCAATTCCAGGTGGCTCCTGCCTTGGCAGAAGAAATGTACGACCCCAGCCGCTATGGCCGCAGCGCCGCTTACTCCCTCGAAGTTCTCCCTTGAATGTCTCGAACCTGCCCACTTGGCCAGAAACAAAGTAACCAGTTGCGTCAGTGTGGCCCAAGGGCTGACGCAATGAGCAGCTGCGCATGGCTGGGCCGCCCCCAAAGCACCTGCTCCTGGTTGTAAACGACCATGCCGGGCGGGGATCCCTTGGGTTTGAACACCAGTTTCGGGCGGGTATAGACCACCGGCACCTGTTCGCTGAGGCGACCGCGGCTGAAATGGGCCGCCAAATCAGCAGCCGCCTGCAGATCTTCGCTTTCTGCTACAGCGCCGGGGGGCAAGCGCAGCAGCACATGACTGCCGGGGATCTCCTGGGCATGAAACCACCAATCGTGTTCCTGGGCCACGCGAAAGGTGAGCTGGTCATTTTGCAGGTTGTTGCGCCCCACCCAAATGGAGAAGCCACTGGGGCTGGTAAAGCGGTGGGGGTTGAAGGTTGCCGGTGAGGCATGTTTTGAGCTCGCCCGCAGAGACTCTGTCCCGCTGTTGCGAGTGGGACTCTCCAAGTAGCGCTGTTCAATCAGCTCGGTCTCAATTTCCTTGAGGGTGGTCAAGTCTTGGGGATCCCGATAGGTTTCCAGCTGTTGTAGAGACGCTTCCACCTGCTCGAGGTAGAGGATCTCTTGGCCAAGCGCCTCTTGTAGGGGCCGGATAGCATCCTGGGCCCGTTTTTGTTTGCGGTGCTTGCGGTAGTAGGCTTGGGCATTGAGAATGGCATTTTTTTCGGGGTCGAGAGGGATCTTGACCGTCTGGCCGCTGGCAAAATCCGGCAGCTCGATGTGATGCAACCCTGGCCGCCAGAGGTGGAGGTGGGCCATCAACAAGTCGGCAGCCTGCTTGGAGGCTTCCGCTTGGGTGGAGTCGGCCAGCATTGCCTCAAATTGCTCTCGCCGCTGATAGAGCTTTTTCAGCAGGGTGGATACCCTTTGCAGCAGACGGTGGCGCTCTCGCTCAAACTGTTCACGATTAAGCTGAGCCTGGTAGTAGCTTTCCAAAAGTTGGTGCAGATTGAGTCGAGAAGGTTGTTGCAGGGACTCCGTCCCGCTAACGGGAACGGCACCGCTTGCCCAGCCGAGAACGGTGTATCCCTGGGGAGTGGGAGCTGGGTCAAACTGGCCTGTTTCCAGACGGGTTAACCAGTCTTGCCACCTGGCAAACAGCGCCTGCCAATCCTGGGCAGAGAGGTGATCGGTGGGGGTTTGCGGCGGGATCCCAGCCTGATGACACATCGCTTCCACCAAGTGCCGACTGAGGCCGCGATAACAGCGCAACAGCCGTTGGCCGATGGGGCCGGGGATCAGGGCAACGCGCTCTTGCCAGCAGGAGAAGGGCTCGGATCGCTGCGGGATCGGGTCGGTTAGGGCCGGAGGAGCCTCGTAGGGCAGGCCCGGCTGCACTGGACGGATTCGCGATTGGCGCTCGCTTACCCCATGGCCACTGGCCAAGATCATGCCCGCCTCGTCCACCAAAATGGCATTGCTGTGCTTGCCCATCACCTCCAGGTAGAGATGGCGATAAGGGGGATCCCCAGGCCGAGGAGCAAAGCGCAAGTCAATCACCCGTTCCCAATCCTCCAGCAGAGCCAGCTCCGTCAGAGCCAAACCCTTCAGGTGCCGTTGGAGGAACTGGCTAAATTGAAAGCCATCCGGCTCTTTGGGAGGAGGCTGACAGAGGTGGAGACGGGCCGCCTGAGGATGCCAGCACAACAGCAAGCAGGGGCGGGCAGTGAGGGTGCGCAAGCCAATGACCACCGTCCACAGATCGGTCTGTTGGATCCATTCCACGCGGGCAGGCAACACTGGATCCCGACCTGTCTTAGCCTGGGTTAGATCGGCGAGCACAGCACGCAGGGTGGTTAAATCAACCGGCTGCATCCCTGTTGCTGATACATTTACGCTGAACACTGCTGAACATCACTGTTCAACTATGCAGCGATAGCATTCTGTTTGTTTCCAAA
>NZ_JANSIG010000078.1:0-14550 GCF_047461975.1 Synechococcus sp. R55.3
AACTCATGGCAGATTGGATCCTGTTGGCGCTGGTGGGTTCTGCAACCTACCTGCTGCTGCAAAAAAGTGTGGCCCGCCTTTCGAAGGTGCCGTGGCGGATCCTGTGGCTGGTGATGATGCTGCCCCCTTTGGTTTGGGTGCTGGGGCGTCAGGTGTTTCAGTACGAATTGCCTCCCTTGCTGATGTTGCTGCTGTTTCTCACCTCCTACTTTACCAGCATGACCTTGGTGAGACGAGGGGGCATTCGACCCCCAACCGTAGACCCTCGGCCCGAAGTGGAAAACGCATCCCCAGAAGCGGATCCCTCGCCGGCTGCAGAACCTGAGCCGGAGGAAGAGGAAGAAGACAGCGCCGCAGATCCGGTCTCGGTGGCTCTTGCCCACACCCCCATCTCCGAAGTGCCGCGGGAAAAGCTGAGCCACTGCTTCCCCTGGAACGTCTTTTATTTGCAAAATGTGGAGTACCGCCCCCAGGCGATCATCTGCCAGGGCAACTTGCGGGCGGATCCCAGTGAAGCCTATGAGCGGGTGCAGCAAAACGTGGAAACCACTTTCGGCAAACGCTTTTTGGTGGTGCTGCAGGAGGGGTTTGCCGGTAAGCCCTTTTTTGCCTTGGTGCCCAACCCGGCGGCGCGGCGCTCCCTGGAGGACAGTCGAGAGTTGCCGCTGCTGGCTTTGGGGCTGTTGCTATTCACCTTCTGGACGACCCTCAGTGCTGGGGCCCACGCGGCTGGGGTTAGCCCTGACCGGCTGCTGCATTTGCCCTCTCTGATGAAAGGATTGCCCTATGCGGTCGGGATCCTTGCCATTTTGGGATCCCATGAGTGGACTCGCTACTGGGTGGCCCGCCGCCACCACATCAAAACCTCGCTGCCCTATTTCATCCCGGTGCCTTTTGTCCTAGGGACTTTTGGGGCGTTTATCCAGTTGAAAGAGCCGGTGCCCAACCGCAAGGTGTTGTTTGATATCGCCGCCGCTGGGCCGCTGGCAGGGAGTCTTGTTGCTTTGGGCATGCTGTTGCTGGGGCTGTTGTTTTCAGCGCCTGCAGATCCTCCCGCGGTGCCGGAGGGGCAGCCGACCCCGATTAGTTTTCATCGCATTGACCCGCGCCTATCGGTGCTGCTGGCAATTCTGGCCCGCATGGTGCTGGGGGATCAGTTGCAGCCGGGGCAGGTGATCGAGCTGCACCCGCTAGCCTTTGCCGGCTGGCTGGGCTTGGTGGTGATTGCCTTTAACCTCATGCCGGTGGGCCAACTGGATGGAGGGCACATTGTCCACGCAGTGTATGGACAGCAGATGGGAGCGAATGTGGGCCGGGTAGCCCGCTGGTTGGTGTTGCTGCTGGCTTTGACGGTGCAGCCTTGGCTGTTGCTCTGGGCGCTGCTGCTGTTTGTGATTTCCAGTGCTGACGAGCCGGCCCTCAACGATGTGACGGAACTGGACGAGGCTCGGGATCTGCTGGGGCTGGGGATGCTAACGCTGCTGGTGCTGATCCTGCTGCCGGTGCCGCCGTTTTTGCAAAATGGACTGGGCTTGGCCTAGATCCGGGGTAGGATCCAAACCGCCCCTGACCTCGTTCTCCTCTCATGCAACGCAGCTTAATTGTTCAAAAGTACGGCGGTACCTCTGTCGGCTCTGTGGAGCGTATCCAGGCCGTGGCTCAACGGGTGGCCCACACGGTGAAGGCAGGGCATCGGGTGGTGGTGGTGGTCTCGGCGATGGGGGATGAAACCGATCGCCTTGTGGGCTTGGGGGAGCAGATCTTGCAGGGATCCCCGACCACACCGGCCCAGTTGCGGGAATGGGATATGCTCCTTTCCACCGGTGAGCAGGTGAGCATTGCCCTGGTGGCCTTGGCGCTGCAACGCTTGGGGTGTCCTGCCCTTTCCCTGACGGCAGCCCAGGTGGGCATTGTCACCACTCGGGATCACAGCCGGGCACGCATTTTGCACATCCACACCGACCGCCTGTGGCAGCACCTGGAGCGGGAAGAGGTGGTGGTGGTGGCCGGGTTTCAGGGCATCACCAGCCTGGCGGAGCTGGAGATCACCACCCTGGGTCGGGGGGGATCCGACACCACGGCGGTGGCCTTGGCAGTGGCTTTGGGAGCAGAGCTGTGTGAGATCTACACCGATGTGCCGGGGATCTTCACCACGGATCCGCGTAAGGTGCCTGAGGCCAGGCTGTTGCCGGAGATCACCAGTGATGAAATGTTGGAGCTGGCCAGCTTGGGGGCCCAGGTGCTGCATCCCCGCTCGGTGGAAATTGCCCGCAACTACGGTGTGAAGCTGCGGGTGCGCTCCAGCTTGGAGCCGTTGCAGGCGGGATGCGAGGGCACTCTCATTCTTTCTCCTCCCCCCCGTCCTCGTGCTGCCGACAGCAGTATCGAGCTGGGCCTGGCGGTGGATACGGTGGAGCTGGATCGGGATCAGGCCAAGTTGGTGTTGGTGGGGGTGCCGGATCGCCCTGGCATTGCCGCCCAGCTCTTTCAGGGGATCGCGGCGGCAGGGGTGAATGTGGATTTGATTTTGCAGTCCCTCCAGTTCACAGCCGCTCACGCCAGCGGGACGGACTCCTTGCCGCAGGGATCCGTGCCCCAGCCCACCAATGACATTGCCTTCACGGTCAGCCGGTCGCAGGTGACCGAGGCTGCAGCCGTTGCCCGGCGGATTGGCCAAGAGCTGCAGTGTGCAGCGGTGATTGTGGATGAGGCGGTGGCCAAAGTCAGCATTGCCGGGGTGGGGATGATGGGCCGACCTGGGATCGCGGCGCAAATGTTCCAGGTGCTGGCCGAGGCCGGGATCAATTTGCAGATGATCTCCATGTCCGAGATCAAGGTGAGCTGTGTGGTGGCTGCGGAGCGGGCCGGTGATGCCGCCTTGGCTCTGGGAGAGTCGTTCCAGGTGATCCCCCACTTGCATCGGGCAAAGATGCCGGCTGCCCCTCAAGACAGCCACCCGGTACGCGGTGTTGCCTTGGATTTGAAGCAATCGCGGCTGGGCCTTCGCAAAGTGCCGGATCGTCCGGGAACTGCCGCCCATTTGTTCGGGCGCTTGGCGGCTGCCGGGATCATCGTGGACACCATCATCCAAAGCCAGCGGGGCTACCACAATGGGATCCCCAGTACCGACATTGCCTTTACCGTGCCTCAGGATCAAGCGATGGCTGCTGAGGCAGTCTGCCGGCAGGTGGCCGAAGAACTCCAGGCGGCAGGCGTTGACGCAGATCACGACATTGCCAAGGTCAGCATTGTCGGCGCCGAGATGGAAACCTACCCTGGCGTGGCTGCTCGCCTGTTTGCAGCCCTAGCCGAAGCCGGAATCAACATCGAGATGATCGCCACCTCGGAGATCAAGGTGAGCTGTGTAGTGCGCCGGGATCGAGGGATCCCGGCCTTGCAAGCTATTCACCGCGCTTTCCGGCTGGACTGCCCCTAGCCTGCCTTAGGGTTGAGCCGCCAGCAGCAAGGGAAAATGATGGGCGTTGGGGGCGTGCATCACCTGGATCCCCAGATTGGCGCGGTTGAGGAGATCGGCGTAGGTGGGGATGAAGCGGCCCTGGCTGTCCAGGATGGACTGGTTGAAGTTCAAGCCGTTCAAGTTAAAGGCCATTATGCCGATACCTATTGCCGCCGCCCAAATCCCCACTGTGGGCAGGGCCGCCATCCAGAAGTGGACGGAACGGCTGTTTCTCAGGCCCAGGCCGGGGAACCCCAGCCGCCCCAAGAACGCGTAGTGCCCGGCCAGGAAGTTGTAGGTGACTTCCTCCTGCCCGAAGCGGTAGCCGGCATTTTGTGACTCTTCTTCCGAGGTCTCGCGGATTAGGCTGGAGATCACCAGGGAGCCGTGCAGGGAGGCCAGCAGAGCGCCGCCAAAGACGCCGGCCACCCCCAGCCAGCTAGCAGGGTGCATGAGGATGTTGTGCTCCGCCTGGAAAGCCAGCATGAAGTAGAAGGTGCCGGCGATCCCCAGGGGCAAGCCTTCCGAGAAACTGCCCTGGCCGATGGGGTAAACCAAGAGCACCGCCGTAGCCGCCGCCGCCGGAGCGGAAAACGCCACCGCAATCCAGGGACGCATGCCCAAGCGATAGCTCAGCTCCCATTGCCGGCCCAGATAGCACCACACCCCAATCAAAAAATGGAGCACGATCAGTTGGTAGGGGCCGCCGTTGTAGAGCCATTCATCCAAAGAAGCGGCTTCCCAAATGGGATAAAAGTGCAGGCCAATGGCCGCTGAGGTGGGCACCACCGCCGCCGAGATGAGATTGTTCCCCCCTATCAAAGAGCCGATCACCGGCTCGCGGATCCCATCCACATCCACCGGCGGAGCAGCAACAAAAGCGATCACAAAACAAAAGGCCGCCGCCAACAGCGTCGGGATCATCAACACGCCAAACCAGCCGATGTACAGCCGGTTTTCGGTGCTGGTTATCCATTGACAAAAGCCATTCCAACTCCAGAGCTGCCGTGCAGCCGAGGAGCGGCGAACTACAGTACTCATAGGCCAACTCCTAAAGAGACAAAACCATTCTTTGCTTTGTCGGCTTCCTTGAACGGGGCAAAACTCTTCCCGCGCCGACCGCCAAAAGCGTCTCCTTCTTTCAGGCTAGACAGTTTTAGGGACGCCGACAGGGATCCCTAACTTTCGCAACGGGAATGTGAAAAAAATGGATTTGTCGATACAAATCAGCACCGATATGTTGCAATTTGGAGGTCTTTGAGAGCTTCCCGGCGAAGGTCGGTCACTGGCAGTTGATGGCAGCCAAGCTTGAGCAGACGTTTCTTAAGGATAGGTTTAGGAAAGAGGTGCCGTCCGGGACCTGCTTTTTTTTCCAGAATCCTAGACAGAGAAAAAATCCTGCAAGCACTTCACCTGCAGGGATCCCGACTGCAAAGCACGGATGGCAGCCGCGGTGGCTTTGGCTCCTGCCAGGGTTGTCACCAGAGGGATCTTGTAGGCCAGGGCAGTGCGGCGGATCTTTTGGCCATCTTGCTGCGCCTCGACACCGGAAGGGGTGTTGATAATGAGCTGAATCTGATGGTTTTTGATGGCGTCGATGACGTGGGGCCGCCCCTCGTGCAGCTTGAGGACTTTATCCACCGGGATCCCGTGCTCGGCCAAAACCTTTTGGGTTCCTTCGGTGGCCAATAGGCGAAAGCCCAGCTCCACAAACTCGCGGGCTACCGGGATGACCGCCTGTTTATCCCGGTCGCTGACGCTGATGAACACCGTCCCCTGGAGAGGCAGATTCTGCCCCGCCGCCAGTTGGGCTTTGGCGTAAGCGCGGCCAAAGTCCGTGTCAATGCCCATCACCTCACCGGTGGAGCGCATCTCCGGCCCCAGCAGCGTGTCGGTGCCGGGAAACTTGTGGAAGGGCAAAACCGCTTCTTTGACGGCAATGTGGGAGGGGATCACCTCCTGGGTAAAGCCCAGCTCGGCTAGGGTTTTGCCGCTCATCACTTGAGCGGCGTAGTCTGCCAGCGGATGGCCGATGGCCTTGCTGACAAAGGGGACGGTGCGGGAGGCGCGCGGATTGGCCTCCAGGATATAGACTTGACCTTTTTGGACGGCGTATTGCACGTTGATCAGGCCCACCACCTTCAGAGCTTGGGCCAACTTCACCGTCCATTGGCGAATCACCTGCAGCACCTCGGGGCTGAGGGTGCGGCTGGGCAATACACAGGCCGAATCGCCCGAGTGGATCCCGGCCTGCTCGATGTGCTCCAGAATGCCGCCGATGGTAACAGCGCCGGTGCGGTCGGCAATGGCATCCACATCCACCTCCACCGCCTCTTCCAGGAACTGATCCACCAGCACCGGACGATCCGGATCCACCGCCACCGCCAGTTGCATGTAGCGCTGCAGGTCTTGGTCGGAATAGACGATCTCCATAGCCCGTCCCCCCAAGACGTAGCTGGGCCGCACCACCACCGGATAGCCGATGCGGCGGGCAATTTCCAAGCTTTCTTCCACGCTGCGGGCAATGCCGTTGGCCGGTTGGCGAATATCCAACTCCCGCAAGATGCGCTCGAAGCGCCCCCGATCCTCAGCAATGTCGATGGAGTCGGGGGAAGTTCCCCAGATGGGAGCCTGGGCTGCTGCCAGCCCCTGCGCCAGCTTGAGGGGAGTTTGACCGCCAAATTGCACGATCAGGCCCACCGGCTGTTCCGCATCCACCAAGTTCATCACCTCTTCATGGGTGAGCGGCTCGAAATAGAGGCGATCAGCGGTGTCGTAGTCGGTGGAAACGGTTTCCGGGTTGGAGTTGACCATGATCGCTTCGTAACCCAGGCGGCTGAGGGCAAAGGCAGCATGACAACAGCAGTAGTCGAATTCGATCCCCTGGCCGATGCGGTTGGGGCCACCTCCCAAGATCATCACCTTCTCTTTGCGGGCTGGGAAAATCTCCGACTCGCTCTCGTAGGTAGAGTACTGGTAGGGGGTAGCAGCCTCAAATTCGGCGGCGCAGGTATCTACAGTTTTGTAGGTGGGGATCACCCCCAGGCTTTTGCGGCAGGCCCGCACCTGATGTTCCGTGGATCCAGTGAGGTGGGCAATTTGTCGGTCGCTGAAGCCCATTTGCTTGAGGTGTCTCAAGTCGTCAGCGCTCAGGGATCCCAGCTCCCGCCCCTTGAGGGCTTGCTCCACCTCCACCAACTCCTGTAGCTTGTCGATAAACCAGGGATCGATGTGGGTGAGTTGGGCAATCTCCTGGGCAGAAAAGCCCATGAGCAGAGCGGTGCGGATGGTGAGCAGGCGGAAGGGGTTGGGGGTGCGCAGGTTGGCCCGCACTTCCTCCGGCTTGGGGAAAACCTCCGGCCTATCGCTGCCAAAACCGGGACGGTCGATTTCCAAAGAGCGCAGGGCCTTCTGGATGGATTCTTGAAAAGTGCGGCCAATGGCCATCGCCTCCCCCACCGATTTCATCTGGGTGGTGAGAACCGGCTCTGCGCCGGGGAATTTTTCAAAAGCAAAGCGAGGGATCTTGGTGACCACATAGTCGATGGTGGGCTCGAAGCTGGCCGGAGTTTTGCGGGTGATGTCGTTGGGGATCTCCGGCAGCGTGTAGCCCACTGCCAATTTGGCGGCAATTTTGGCGATGGGAAAGCCGGTGGCCTTGCTGGCCAAAGCAGAAGAGCGGGAGACCCGCGGGTTCATCTCGATCACCCGCACCTCGCCGTTGGCAGGGTTGACGGCAAATTGCACGTTGGATCCCCCGGTCTCTACGCCAATTTCGCGCATGATGGCGATGGCATAGTCCCGCAGCCGCTGGTATTCTTTGTCGGTGAGGGTTTGGGCTGGGGCCACGGTGATGGAGTCGCCGGTGTGCACCCCCATTGGGTCGATGTTTTCTATGGAGCAGATGATCACCACGTTATCCGCCAGATCCCGCATCACCTCCAGCTCAAACTCCTTCCAGCCGATGACCGATTCTTCCACCAAGATTTGGGAAACGGGGCTGGCCTCCAAGCCGGCAGCGCAGATCTCTTCAAACTCCTCCTGGTTGTAAGCCACCCCACCACCGGTGCCCCCCAGGGTATAGGCCGGGCGGATGATGAGGGGATAGCCGATCTCCTGGGCAATCTGCTTGGCTTCTTCCAGGGTGTGGGCCAGGCCAGAGCGGGGCACGGCCAAGCCAATCCGCTGCATGGCCTGCTTGAAGAGATCGCGGTCTTCGGCTTTTTCAATGGCCTCCCGCTTGGCCCCAATCAACTCTACCCCGTACTGATCCAGGATCCCTTGCTGGGCCAGTTGCACCGCCACGTTGAGGGCCGTCTGGCCGCCCATGGTGGGCAGCAAAGCATCAGGGCGCTCCCGCTCGATAATTTTGGCCACAAAGTCCGCCGTCACCGGCTCGATGTAGGTGCGCTCCGCCATGCTGGGATCCGTCATGATGGTGGCGGGGTTAGAGTTGACCAAAACGACCTCATAGCCCTCTTCCCGCAGGGCTTTGCAGGCTTGGGTGCCCGAGTAGTCGAATTCGCAGGCTTGGCCAATGACGATCGGCCCCGCTCCAATGAGCAAGATTTTGTGGATATCGGTGCGGCGCGGCATAGGGATCCCACCAGGTGGCAGAGTCAGCCTTCTATTGTAGAGGTCACCTGCAGGTCAAGTTGCTCATCGGGATCCCTCTTTTTTGGGTGTTGCGCTTTCAAAGGCTATGCACAGCAGGCAGAGCTTGGATCCCTGGCAGGCAGGAGTTCTCTGGGGCAACCCGCAAAAGGGCAGCTTCTTCATCAGTATCAATAGACGGGAAAACTTGAACTTTAGATGATATCAATGCTATCGTCGCAGCAAAGCCGCCCAGGGATCTGCCGATCGAGGAAACGCTCTATGGCCACGTTAATTGTTCGCAATGTTGACGAAGCCATTGTCAAAGCTCTCAAACAAAGGGCTAGTCGTCACGGCGTTAGTGCAGAGGCCGAACACCGCAAAATCCTAGAGCAAGTCTTACTCCAGCCTGCGAAACAGTCCTTTGCCGAAGTGCTCAGATCGATACCTAACGTTGGCAACGATTCAGACTTTGAGCGAGTGCAAGATAACACTGCCCATGACGTATTTGCTTGACACTAACGTCATCAGTGAGCTGAGCAAACACAGTCAAGCCAACTCCGGGGTTCAAGAATTTCTTCAAACTGCCATTGAGCAAGAGGCCCGCATCTACATCAGCGTGATCACGCTGGGCGAACTCCGCCGAGGCGTTGAACTCATGCGCCATCGCGGCGATCATCTGCAAGCCAACCTTCTGGAGAGGTGGCTGCAAACGGTTGTCGATGACTATGCCGATCACATTCTTGATTTCACAATTACCGAAGCCCAGGTATGGGGAAGCCTGTGCGTACCTCACTCTCAAAATGCGATTGACAAACAACTGGCTGCTACAGCCTTGGTTTACGGACTTACCCTGGTTACTCGCAATGTCCGTGATTTTGCCGGGACAGGGGTACCTCTCATTAACCCATTTAGACCCTCATAACAAGCCGCGGTAGCGAATAAAGATCAAAACTGCCGCCCAGGATCCCAGCGCCACTTTGATCGCCACCAGAATATTGAGAATCGGGATCCAGCCGCCGCTAAACAGATCCCCCAACTCCCCTCTAGGCAATTCCCAGCCGGCCAGAGCCATCACAGCCACCCCGATAAACGCCACCACCGACAGCTTCTCCCACATCGCAGCCCGCCACCGTTTGTAGATGGCCTCCATCCAGGTGGAAGAGGCGGTGATCGCCACCAAGCCAATGGCCGTCCCCCCCGCCACCCCGGCAGCAAAGCCTCCGCCCGGCGTCAGGTGCCCTCGAATGGCCAGCTCCACCGCGATCAAAGCCGAAATGGTGGCTCCCACTCGCGCCAACACAATCGAGGGAATATCGGTAAATTGAGCTACATTGGCCGTCGGCTGCTCATCCGCCAGCAGATATTGGGCGCCCAAAATTGCCGTGGAAAACACCACCACTTCAAAGACCGTATCGTAGAGGCGGTTGCGCAGAATGAGACCCGTCACCGTGTTGGGCACACCGCTTTCGCTGGCCAGAATCTCCACCGCCTCGACTAAGGCCACGCCCGCTGTGGGATTGGGGGACACGGATCCCACCTCGCCCACGATGAGCTGTAGGGCTGCCAGCAGCACCGCTATCCCGTACACCCACTTCATGTCGCCATCACCTCAGCGGCCAGAGCTTGCTGCGCCAAAATGGCCTGCAGGCGGGGTACGCGTGTAACCAGGCGATACTCTGCTGCTTCTCCACCGGGCTCAAGGGCAATGGTGTGTACCTCTCGGCTGCGAAGAGCAGCCACCAACGCCTCCGAACTCCCATAGGCGGCCAACTCCAAGCGCATGTGATACCGCTGTAGCCCTTGGCGCATCTGCTGTAACAACTGCCGTGCTGCTGAGGTACTGGCCTCCAGCACAGGGCTGCCTTCGAGAACGCCCAGGCGCATGCTCAGCGAAGAGCGCACCGCAATGGCGTAGAGGGTAATAGAAAGCATGGTGCCCACCAGTGCCTCGGTCAGGGCCACATCCGCCGCCCCAAACAGCGCATAGATCAGGGCGGCAATCGTCCCCAGGATCCCTCGCATCACCAGGGCGTGATAGGGATTGGTCTGGGTCACCACCAGGCTCGCCGTCAGGGGCAGGAGTAACGCCATCACCAGCAACAGGGTCTCTTCCATCCTGGTCTCCTACAGGGACTTGCGCTGCGAGCAAAACGCCAGCACATAGCCCAGAATGGTGTTCCAAATAGCCAGGGAGATCAGTGCCAACACCAACAGGGGCCATTCCCTTGGGATCCGCAACAGCAGCCCCAGCATGATGCTCATCGAGCCCAGGGTGTCCGACACCGAAAGGCCGTGCAGCTTAAATAAAATCGAGCGATCCCCAAGGAGCGGCGCCGTTCCCCACAACCAAAACAGCACACCAATCCCAAACAACAGATAGCTCAGACCTTCCACCCAGACTTCCATACCTACCCCCAGGGCCTTTCTAAAGCATTTCCAGCCGTTTCAGTACATGAGCCAAGAGCATTAAGGCCGCATTGCCCACCGACAAAATCAAAACCCCCACAATCCCGATCATCCAATCATCCCGCACCACCGACACCACCAAAATCAGGATGGCCGTCTTTGTGGCCAAGCTGGCAAAGGCGAGCATCGTCTGCCAAATATCTTCCTTCAGCCAAGCGGCATACAGGGGCAAGCACAGCGTTAGGGTCAGGAGAAACAGCAGTAGGTTCACACGTCCTCCCGCGGCTTGAGCACATGGACTTCATAAGTGCCTTGGGCATTGCAATTGAGCACGATGGTTTTGGGCGTGAAGGTAATTAAAAAAATATCCAGAAACACCAGCCCCGCCGAACGGTTGGGCAGGGTTTGTTTGTAAACGACCTCCTCAACAGTGTGGGGTTTGAGGATCATCTCGAAGGCTTCCCAGTAGGCTCTTGGGATGGCGAGAAGAATTTCCTGGAGCACCCGCCCCCAATCCCGCCATTGCACCGGTGCAGAAGCCTGGCGCGGCAGCAGCAGTGTTGCCGCTACCCCAATGGCCACATTGTCCCAGCTCAGATTGCCCGTCAGCAAAAACCAAATCAAGAGCCGCAGGCCGATTTCCAATAGACCCAGCTTAGGGTAGCGCTCCATGACTGACCTCACCAAACAGAACCCAAACCAGCACCAACACCACGCTCAGGCCACCCACCACGGCCTCCAGCCCCTCGTTCACCGACCCTTTCTTCAAAGGGATCCGCTCCCAAAACCAGCCCAGCGGGATCCCAACGCCTAGGCTCAGCAGGGCTTTGAGAAGATTGTCAGCGCCAAAGGCCGCCGGCAGCCAGCCCCAGAGCAAGCCCCCACCCCAGAGCACCAGTGCCACTTTATCTTGCCAAGGAGTTGCAGAGGTGGTTGCCCCCTTCATTGGAGAAACAGGTGCCCGCAGCACTCGCACGCCTAAACAAGTGGTGCCGACGGTAACCCCCACCAGCAGCCACTCGTGCCAGGGATCCAGAGCAGACAAGCTGAGGGCCTTGGCCGCATACCCCAAACTGCCGGGTACCCCTGCCAGGGAAGCCGTCCCCAAGAGCAGCATCGGCCAACGCCAGGGATGGGTCACGCTTGTTCCAACAAACAGCAAGGGCTTTGCCAACCCATGGGCAAGACCGTACAAACCTGCCCATTGAGGGGCAGCAATCACAAATCCCATCTGCGATACCGAGCTCCAGGCGAGAAGGTGCTGGGGCGTGCTCGCCATCAGGGCCAGTAGGATCCCGAAAACGGCTGAACCAGCGCTCAAGTAGGGCAACCCCTGGGCCAAGACCGGCGAAGCCTCGCTGCAGCGCACCAAGGCCATGGCTCCTGCTTTGGTCGTAAAACCGCTGAGCACCGCCGCAACAACGGGATCCGCGGTAACGTAGGTGAGGGGCAGCCACAGGCCGGCAACGAAGATCGCCCCCTTGGCCAAAAGACCCACAGCAATCAGCGCCAAGGCCGTGGGGTCGGCCATAGCCAAACTGCTCATCGCCAGGGATCCCGTGCGCACATAGACCAGGATTGCGCCCATCAGGTAGAAGAGCATGGCCACATTGCTCATGAAAAGGTAGCGCAGCCCCACCCAGAGCTGGCGATCGCGGTGCGGAGCATTTTCTTCCACTGTGGGTTGGCCCTCAGCCCGCCGCCCATAGGTCAGCAGCAAAAACACGCCGATGCTGAGCACCTCCAGGGAAACGTAGACGCTGATCAGGTCGGCACTGATGACGACAGCATTGGCGCTACCGTGGACGATCAGCAACTGCATGGCCAGAAAGCGGCTGCCCGCAAAGCGTCTATCCAAATACAGGGCCACTCCTAGCGTGACCAGGCCGTGGGCCAAGAGCATCGCTGCTCCATTGGCATCGATCCGCAGCGTCACCCCGAAGTGATCCAAAAGCTGCAGCTCCAAGGGCGCAGCGGTTGTGCCGGGCAAGCCCCCCTGCTGCACCGCATAGGCCACCGTCAGCGCGGCCATCCCCACCAAGCTGGGACGGGTCAGGGCCGGCATCAAGTAGGTTGTGAAGGCCAGCAGAAAGGGCAATGCCACCCACACCAGCGTCAGCTCAGTCATCGGTAGAAGTGCTCTGCGCCCCTGACGCGACTGCCTGTTCGATGCTCTCGACTTCGAGGGTGGGATGATTGCGGGACAGCTTCATCACCCCCACCAACATCAAGGCTTGTACCGATAGGCCAATGACGATGGCCGTGAGGATGATCCCCTGAGGCACCGGGTCGGCATAGTCCAGCTCGCGCCAGGGTTTGTAGATGGGGGTGAACACACCGCTCCGGGCTGCCCAGATCACGAAGAAGGCGATGACCCCGGTGCTCATGACATCCATAGATAGGATCTTCATAATGAGGTTGCGCTTGACCACGACTCCCCAGAAGCCAAGGAAGATCGTGAGGATGACGGCGGCACTTAACATGGACACCTCGCTTGCTGCGCTCGAGCTATCTGGTCGCTCAGTCGTTCTAAGGCTACGCCCGCTACGCGACCAGTATCCAGCTTCCGCAGTCACAGCAGCCAGATAGCCTATGGCCGGTTGCAACGCTGCCGGGATCCCCATCTCCCCAACAAGGCCGGGATCCCGAAGTAGAAAGAGTTGCAGACTCCGAATGGGCAACTTGCTGCGACTTCTTGCCAGCTCTGGGGCTTGGTGGGATCCTGGTCATACACTTCTCATGCCAAGGTCGGAATTGATGGCCGCTGTTCGCAGTTTAAGTTGTTTTTAATGGCCTTGGCGGAACCGACTTCTGGATGCTGAAGATAAGGTGTTGGAGAAGGGGGTTGTAAAAGCCGTGATGCTGCCGGTGGCCGAAGCAGAAGCCCTGATTTTGCAGGCGGTTCAGCCGCTGGGCACAGAGTGGGTGGAGCTGGGATCCGCCCAAGGCCGCGTTCTCAGCCAAACTTTGTATAGCCCCCAAGATTTTCCGGCCCGGCCCACCTCCAGCATGGATGGCTATGCCGTGCGCCATGAAGATGTGCAAGCGGGGATCCCTTGTGAGCTACAGGTGATCGAGACTCTCCCCGCCGGGAAGGCACCCACCCGAGATCTCCAGCCCGGACAAGCGGTGCGTCTCTACACCGGCTCTATCTTGCCCGGCGGTGCGGACACCGTGGTGATGCAGGAAGACACGCAGCAACCTTCGCCGGGAACCGTCCGCCTCTTGCAGCGTCCGCAACGGGGCCAATTTGTCCGGCCCCAAGGAGACTTTGCCCGGCAGGGGGATCCCGTTCTGTTGACAGGGCAGGCTTTGGGTGGAGCGGAGCTGGCCGTTTTGGCTGCCATCCGACAGGCGATGGTGCCGGTGTTTCGTCAGCCTCGGGTGGCCCTGTTCTCGACAGGGGATGAGTTGGTGCCCATCCAGCAGGTGCCGGAGCCGGGGCAGGTCGTGGATTCCAACCAGTACGGCCTGGCGGCTCTGGTCAAGGCAGCGGGTGGGATCCCGATCCAGTTGGGCATCGTGCCGGATCGGCCCCAGGTGTTGCGGCAGGTCGTCCAGCAGGCCCTGGCCTCCGCCGATGGGGTGATCTCTTCCGGAGGGGTATCGGTGGGGGATTTTGACCTGGTGGAAAAGGTGCTGGAGGAGTTGGGAGGCGAGATTTTCATCCGCAGCGTGGCCATCAAGCCGGGCAAACCCCTGACGGTGGCTCGTTTTCCCAATCCCCACGGCCCCCCCAAGCTCTACTTTGGCCTGCCGGGCAACCCTGCCTCTGCCCTGGTGACCTTCTGGCGCTTTTTGCACCCGGCCCTGCGAAAAATGGGCGGATCCCTGCCCCCCTACTGGCAGATCCTCTCCGCCTTCAGCCCGGTGGATCTGCATGCTGACGGTCAGCGGGAACACTACCTCTGGGGACGGCTGCAGGTCAGGCCTGAGGGGATCCAATTTCAGCCCGCCGCCAACCTCAATTCCGGCAATCTCATCAGTCTGGCCGGCTGCAATGCCTTGGCTGTGCTGCCAGTAGGGACAACCCAGATCCCTGCCGGTTCGCCCGTTCAGGTGCTGCAACTGCCCTGAAGATCCCTAGCCCT
>NZ_JANSIG010000079.1:0-14532 GCF_047461975.1 Synechococcus sp. R55.3
GGACAGCAACGGCAAATCATCGGCGCCGATGTGGTCGAGCTGTCGGTCACGGGAGAACGGGAAACCGATCGCCGCAGTGCCTTCACCGTCGCCAAACTGGCCTACCAGATCTTGGCTGCGGCCTTGGGTTAAGCTCGAGAAGAGCTTGGCCGAGGATCCTCTGGTTTGGCTGCTTGCTCTGGAGTGGGAGCCAGTTTACAGACTAGGGTCAGGGTTTGCTGCATGGTAGCAGTTTATCTGTTTTGGATTGGAGGGCGGTGCTTCTCCCCACAGATAGATCTGGGGGCTTCCGCGCCGGGTTTTCTTGGTGAAATCGGTCCATCCCCGTCGTCCTGCTTTGGAACTTCCCACTGGGTTCTGGATCCCGTTGGTGGGCGGGGCACTGGTGCTGCTCCTCTTGGCCACCTGGCTGCAGTGCTTGGTGGTGGTGCCTGCCGGCACACGGGCTGTGGTGTTCAACTCTCTGACGGGGCTGAAGCCGCAACCGCTGGGAGAACGTATGCCTTGAAGCGGTAGCAGACAGTCCGCCGGCTCTGGGTTCTGCGAAAATCTATCCCAAAGCATTGCTGCCAATCGGAACGAGAATGGGGATAGCGATCCCCGGCCCGCTGACCTGACGATGCCCCTTGACGAGCAGCTCATCCACAGCCGCATTCAGGCCATCCGATCCCAGATCCCAGGCCATGTGGAGATCATGGCGGTGAGCAAAGGCTACACTGCCGACCACATCCGCGCCGCCTATCGGGCCGGGATCCGCCACTTTGGGGAGAGTCGAGTGCAAGAAGCCGCCGTCAAACAAGGGCAACTGCAAGATCTGACCGATATCGTCTGGCACTTGATCGGGCATCTGCAAACCAACAAAGTAAAACCAGCCCTTAAGCAATTTGCCTGGATCGACAGCGTCGATAGCTTGCGCCTGGCCAAGCTGATCAACCAAAAAGCCTGGGAGCTGCACCTCACCCCCAAGCTTTGCCTGCAGGTTAAATTGGCTCCGGATCCCAATAAGTTCGGCTGGCTCATCCCCGATCTGTTGCAGAGCCTCCCCGAACTGAACCAACTGCTGCAGGTGCAAATTGTGGGCCTGATGACCATTTTGCCTTTGGGCTTGAGCTCAGAGGCGGCCCTAGAGCTGTTTCGCAAGCTGGCCGAACTGGCCGATTACATCCAGCGCAGTGGCTATGAACATCTGCAGGTGCACACCCTCTCCATGGGTATGTCCGACGATTACCCCCTGGCGGTGGCAGCAGGCTCTAACTTGATCCGACTGGGGCGTGCTTTGTTTGCCGACGCCGAGCAGGAATAGATGTGACCTCTGTGAAGCCGTTAAATTTTTGTGTAAATATTTTGTGTAAAGCCGTGCAACTCCCCAGTCGCCCTGCGGGGCACCTTTGGGGCGAGAGTTCGGCTTGGATAATCAAAAGTGGGGGGATCCCGTCCAGGATTTGCCCTATTGGGGAAATTTTGGGGAAATTTGTAATCATTTGCGTTACTTCCGTTAACGTGGGCTCAATCCAGACGGGGAGCAGAGTTCAATCCTGCCAAACAACGGCTTGGCAAGTGAGATGACATCTTCACTTCTTCTGGGTAAACTCTAGTCGTCGAATCAATGGGGTTTTGTTAACCTACGTTAGCCCCCACCTGCTTCGGCAGCTTCCTGAGCAAACCCTGTCTCAGCCTATTGAAAGACTTTGACCGAGAATAAAAGGACGCCCCCTAGCTTGAGTGAGCCACTCAGGATCCAATCAAGAGCCTGAATCCTACGCTCGCCGTAAACCCATGACCTGTAGTGAGGATGTGCATATGAATGTCAATGGAATCTGGAGCAGGGTAAGAGATTTTGTGGGTCTGAATGATCCCGTGGACGGCCTGGAGGAGTACTCTGAAATGGAAGGGCAGGATGATTACCAACTGCTCTACGAGGGACGCCGTTCCCAACCGGCTGCTCCCCCCGAAGAGGAGGAAGTGAGTACCCTTCCGCGAGGGCGGCGGCAACGGGGAGTGGAAGCGGGGGAGGGCTCTGCCGGTCGAGAAGAGTCGCGGGGCCATCGGCGCAGTCAGCATCGGGATCGCTCAGCAGGGGGCAGTATGGGGAGCAACGTGATTGGATTACCGGGCGTAAACCCACCCACCAGTGAAGTGGTGGTGATGGAGCCGCGCAGCTTCGATGAGATGGCTCAGGTTATCCAGTACCTACGGGAGCGCAAGACGGTGATCATGAACTTGACCCTAATGGATCCCGCTGAGGCGCAGCGCTCTGTGGATTTCGTTGCCGGCGGCACCTACGCCATCGATGGCCACCAAGAGCGCATCGGAGAGAACATTTTTTTGTTCACCCCCAGCACGGTGATGGTTTCCACCCCCAGTAGCCAAGTGGTGCAGCCGCTGCAGCGCCCTTTGCAAAGCCCTACCCCCCTCTGGCCCAGCACCTATGAGCATCTGCAGGCAGTAGGTCAGCACTAGTTGCTATGGAGCGGCCACTGCTGAGTGTTATCGGGGGTGGAGCCATGGGATCCGCCCTGCTGCGGCGTTGGGTAGCTGTGGGAGTTTATCCCGCAGCGCAGGTGGCCTTGCGGGAGCCTGATCTGGATAAGGCTGTGGCCCTGCAGCAGGAGCTGGGTATCCGATTGTTGGCGGATCCATCCCAGGCGGGAGAGTCTGAGATTCTGTTTCTGGCCGTTAAACCGCAGCTCTTCCCGACAGTGGTGGCTGAGATGGGCCGGCTGTCCGCCACAGAGCTGGTGATCTCGATTATGGCCGGGATCCCCTTGCAGCAGTTGCAGCAGGCTTTTCCCAAACAAAAGGTGGTGCGCACGATGCCCAACACGCCGGCGCTGGTGGGGGCGGGCATAACGGCCATCAGCTACGGGCCAGGGGTGACGCCTATGCAGGTGGAGCAGGTGGAGAAGCTGTTTCGCGCGGTGGGCGAGGTGGTGACGGTGGCCGAAAGCCAGATGGATGCGGTGACAGCACTTTCGGGTTCCGGGCCGGGGTATCTGGCGGTGATTCTGGAAGGGCTGATCGACGGAGGGGTACAGGTGGGGCTGCCGCGTCCCATTGCTACCCAGTTGGCCCTGCAGACCTTGGCGGGTACTGCTGCCCTCTTGCAGCAAGAAAATCTGCACCCTGCCGTTCTCAAAGACCGGGTCACCAGTCCAGGGGGGACGACCATTGCCGGGATCCAAGCCTTGGAGCAGGCGGGGGTGCGGGGAGCCCTGATGCAGGCAGTGCGAGCGGCCTACGAGCGCTCTTGCCAGTTACAGGGATCCTAGCGGGCCAGCAGCCCTTGCCACAGGGGGCGGGTGATCCAATTCCATCCCACCTTGAGCTGGTGTTCCAGTGTGGGCAGGCGCACCAAATAGGCAGTTCGCCGGGCCAAATAGCCCAGGGGGCCGGTCAGTGTGAGGCCGCCAAGGGCAGAAAGCACCGCCGTATCCACCCCCAGGCTGAGCATTTCCCCCAGAGAAAAGTAGCGAAAGGGCAAGAGAGGCCGCTCCTGGGTGAGCAAAGCCCACAGGTTCCAGGCGCAATAACCGGCCTGTTGAAAAGCCGCTTGGGCTGTGGCCGGCACCGGCTTGCCCTCCGCATCCACCACCGCTGCTGCATCTCCCAAGGCAAAGATCTCTGGGAAGGTGGGGGTTTGTAGGGTGGACAAAACCTGTAGCCGTCCCCGCTCCGTTTTGGGCAGATCCAAATTGGCAATCACCGCTGCCGGTCGGGTTCCGACAGTCCACAGCACAGCATCCACAAGATCCGTAGCAATCTCCTGGCTCTCCAGTCGCTGGAGCTGCAGACGGAAGGGAGGGGCGCCGTTCTCGCCAAGGGCCTCGATGCCCAAGACCTTGGTTTGCAACTCCACCTGCACCCGCCGTTGGGCCAGCGCCTCTTGGGCCGCCTCCCGGCTGGAGAGAGCAAAGCCGGACAAGATTTGGGATCCCAACTCGATGAGGCGGATCCGTCCCCGCCAGCCCAGCCGATCCGCCAATTTGCAGGCCAATTCCACGCCACTAGCCCCTGCTCCTGCAATGGCCAGAGCCACAGGCTGAGCCGGATCCCGGTCTTCCAACGCCTTCAGGTGGGCGCGCAGCCGCTGAGCATCTGCCAGGGTGCGAAAGGGAAAAGCAAACTCCGCCGCTCCCGGAACGCTCTCCAGAGGGGTTTCTCCCCCCAGCGCCAGCACCAGCGCGTCGTACTCCAAGCTTTGCCCATCTTCCAGCTCCACGCGGCGGGCTTGAGGGTCAATGGCCCGGACGGATCCCCGGCGAAACTGCACCGATCCCGGGGGCAGCAGATCTTGAAAACGGGGGGCCACCTCCCAGTCTTCCATTTCTCCGGTGAGCAGCTCATAAAGCAGGGGGGCAAAGACGAACCGCTCCTGCCGATCGACCAAGGTGATCTGGGGTGGTTCTGGCCAGGGTTGCCGGCTCAGTTCCAAAGCTGTGTACAACCCGCCAAAGCCGCCCCCAAGAATGCAAATGCGATTCATGCTCGGATGGTTCACGTGACGTTATCAGACGTTATCAAAGTTGCGCGAAAGGCCCCGACTTAACAATCACACCCTGCTGATGCAGAAGGGGCAACGAGGGATGGCCCACCTTGGGCTTGAATTGATTTAAACTTTCCCGGCTAGACTTCTCCAGCGTAGTCTGTGTTGCCCCAGCTTTGCCAGCCCGGCATTTCCGACGGGGAAGCCCGTCGCTCGTCCAGCCAAGTTTGGAGAATTACCGCCGCCGACTGCTGATCGATTAAGCCCTTCTGGGCTTTGGCCGGGATCCCCGCCTCGCGCAGATCCCACTCCGCCTGCGCGGTGCTCAGGTATTCATTGACGGTAACAATGGGAAGATCCACGGCCACCTGCAAAGCGCGCACGAACCGCTGGACTTTGCGGGCCTGGGATCCCACCGACCCATCCGCCAGAAGGGGGATCCCCACCACCACCACGGTGGCCTGGCGGCGGCGGATCCACTCCTGCACTTGGGCAATATCCTCTGAGAGGGAACGGCGCTGGATCACCCCTAGGCCAGTAGCCAGCAGCCCCAGCCGGTCGGAGCCGGCCACGCCAATGCGGCGGTTGCCTACATCCAGCCCCAGCGCTGAAAAGGGATCCCTTGTGGCAGAATAGTTCAGGCTTATCGACATCCTTGCTGATCTTTATGGCTGCCTGGCCCCCTTTGGGGCTTGCAGTTTCCGTTCCCCTATCCTCTCTCGATGACCCTGTTTGGAGCAACACTCGATGACCAGCGCTACCCTGTCTCTCCCGAAGCATGAAGTGAAAGATCTGAACCTCGCCCCCCTGGGCAAGCAACGGATTGGGTGGGCGGCGCGGGAGATGCCGGTGCTGGCCCAGATCCGGGAGCGCTTTGCTCAAGAAAAGCCCTTTGCCGGGCTGCGCTTGGTGGCCTGCTGCCACATTACGACCGAAACGGCCAACCTGGCCCTGGCTCTACAAGCAGGGGGGGCGGATAGCGTTCTCATTGCCAGCAATCCCCTTTCCACCCAAGACGATGTGGCCGCCAGCCTGGTGGCGGACCATGGCATTTCGGTGTTTGCCCTCAAAGGAGAAGATGTGGCCACCTACCGCCGCCATGTCCAGATTGCCCTAGATCACCGCCCCAACCTGATTATCGACGATGGCGGAGATGTGACGGCGGAGCTGGTGCAGCACCGTCAGGAGCAACTGTCGGAGCTCATCGGCACCACGGAAGAGACCACCACTGGCCTGGTGCGCCTTAGGGCCATGCTCAAGGCGGGGGTGCTCAGCTTCCCGGTGATGACCGTCAACGACGCCGAGACCAAACACCTGTTCGACAACCGCTACGGCACCGGCCAATCCACCCTGGACGGGATCCTGCGCTGTACCAACATCCTTCTGGCCGGGAAGACGGTGGTGGTGGCTGGCTACGGCTGGTGCGCCAAGGGAGTGGCCATGCGGGCCCGCGGCATGGGATCCCAGGTGATTGTCACGGAAGTCAACCCGGTGCGGGCTCTGGAGGCGGTGATGGACGGCTTCCGGGTGATGCCGATGGAAGAAGCCGCTGCTCTGGGGGACATCTTCATCACCGTCACCGGCAACAAGCACGTGATTCGCGGCGAGCACTTCGACCGCATGAAGGATGGGGCGATGGTCTGCAACGCCGGCCACTTTGACATTGAAATCGACCTGGTGGCGCTGCAGGAGCGGGCCGTCTCCCGACAGACGGTGCGCCCCTTTGTGGAAGAATACCGTCTGCAGTCGGGCAAGTCAGTGGTGGTGCTGGGGGAAGGCCGCCTGATTAACTTGGCTGCTGCCGAAGGGCACCCCGCCAGCGTCATGGACATGAGCTTTGCCAACCAGGCCCTGGCCTGCGAATACCTGGTGAAAAACCGGGGCCGCTTGGCCCCAGGGCTTCACCCCATTCCTCTCGAGGTGGACGAGGCCATCGCCCGCCTCAAGCTCAAGGCCATGGGGATCCAAATCGACAGCCTCACCCCCGAGCAGATCGAGTACGGCAACACCTGGACTGCCGGGACTTGAGGGTGGGTGCTGGCGCTACGAACCTGAGATACATCCTAAAACCTGTCGCACCTGGGCCAACTCGTCAGCAGGGAGGCGAGCTTTCAACTCCTTCTCCCAGCGATCCAGCCAGTTGCACAGTACCTCCGGCAGACAAACCTTTTGGTTATGGAGCTCACACACTACCCAAAGGCTGCCGTGGACGACAACGCCGCTCTCCGCGCAAGCTCTGCGCAACCGGCCATCGTTGGAGAGGAGCGTAGAGCTGCTGGTACGGCAGTAGTGAAGACACAATGCGTCAGCTATCGACAACCCACTTTTCTTCAGAACCATTGCCTCTGGAAGCCACGTTTCCTGCACCTGGACAACCTGCACGCCCAAAGCAAGAACCTGGGACTTGCAAGGGTCATCGACTTCTGCCAGTACCACGTCAAGCACCTCCAGACTTGCCAACCTCGCTAAGGATTCCAGCCCCCCAACCTTGGCGAAGTCAATGAGGATGTTGGCGTCAGAAAGCAAGGTCATTAGGGGCTGCTAAAGAGCACTTGCGCCGTTCGACCACCAAAACGAAGCTCGCTTGCGGATATACTCCATTGAAACCCCCAGCACTTCTGCAGCTCGGGAAGCGCTCACAACCTCAAGGGAGAGAGCCTGAAACACCAGCCGCTCAAGGCGGGATTTGGGCAGTTGGCTCTGGTCGTTCTGCCAAGCCGGGTTGTAAAACTCGCGCCGTAGCTCAAGCGGCTCTTTGTCTTTTCCGTATTTCTTGTTCAGTACACCGATCTGTTGGCCACATTGCTTGCGAGAAATGATACCAATTTGAGCGGCTCGCACCAGGACAGTTCGCATGCTGACGCCGTAGCGGAGCTTGAGGTCAAGCAGCATGGCCTCAGGAACCCAGCGGTGGCGGAATGCCTGAAGTTCTCGCTCAAGGACGTCACGCGGCAGCAGCACTGCCCCGGCCAAATGGTTGGCGAGTTTCTCCCTAGTGCTCCGCACCGCTGTCACGAACAGCTTGCCATCCACAGCCTTTTCTGGGTGCGCGAAGTCCTGGCGATGGCAGATGAGGTGAGCCAACTCGTGTAGAGCGGTGAAAAACTGCCGTTCAACAGGGTGATTGTCGTTGACGACGATAACTGCTCCAAGCGACTCGGTGTAAGCTGAGAGCCCACTGACACGGGCTGGCAGGGGGGTCAGGAGGATCTTCAAACCGCGCTCCTCAAGTCGGGCAATGACATCTCCCAGAGGAGCATGTTCTACCCCTAGAAAGTCTCGCACGTCCCCAGCGTAGCGCTCCACTGCATGCGGATCATAGGTCTCCACCGGCATTTGGGGCGGTGACACAGCAACCTCACCAATCTCCTCCTCGATCTCGGCATAGGCTAGGGCTCGCTTAAGCACCAGAGCTTTGAGCGCGGGGGTGAGAACTTTTGGGTCATCTGCTCTAAATAACAGAGTCGGTTCCGTCTGCGCTGGCGGGATGGATCCCTTGGACTTGGCCTGACCATCACAGTCGGGCGGTGGGGGACAAGCGGCATTTTGTTCGAAGAAGACCTCAAGCGGCACCCCCAGCGCACGGGCAACAGCAGCCAACTGACCAATGGAGGGCATGCACTCCCCTTTCTCACAGGCCGCAATGGCCTGCAGGGGCAGCCCAACTTTGTTAGCCAGATCGGCCTGGCTTAAGCCCTTGTATTCGCGGAGTAACTGGATGTAACCAACGTTGATCATAGGCAGCACGATGTGCTCCACTGTAGTAACCCAAAGGCAGTCGGTGTTCATCGGCAGGCTTTCAGGGTGTTTATGGTCATTTCGACTCAAACTAGGCCGCTGTACCCACACCTAAAATGTTGACTGCACAGGGCCAGAAGGCTTTTCAAGGACTCCGTCCCGCTGGCGCGATCAATGGCCCAGGGGTCTCACCTTAACCTGAGAATCACTATGTTGATTTCGACTCCGACAGGCTAGCCAAAGGCCCACCAATCTGCTCAGGCAATCCGGAGAAGAGAGCCCATTGTTGCTCCATTGAGAACCTCAAAAGCCTCTAAACGACCACGCAGGAGTGCTTAATCACCACTGAGGCCAGGATGGGAGTCGTGGCCCCGGTGCACCTGGGCCCAGACACGGGTGGGCAGGCCCCAGATGTAGATAAAGCCTTCGGCGGCGCGGTGGTCGAATTGATCCCCTTCCCCGTAGGTGGCCAGCTCTGGGTTGTAAAGAGAGTAGGGAGAGCGACGGCCCACACAGACTGCCTGGCCCTTGTGCAACCGCATCCGCACGACACCGGTGACGCTTTTCTGGGTGGCGCGGATAAAGGCGTCCAGAGCCTCCCGCAGCGGCGAGTACCAAAGGCCGTTGTAGATCAACTGGCTGTAGGTGGTCTCGATGCCGTACTTGTAATGGATGACATCGCGGGTGAGGGTGAGGCTTTCCAGCTCGCGGTGGGCTTGGATCAAGACGGTTAAAGCGGGGCACTCGTAGATCTCCCGCGACTTGATCCCCACCAGGCGGTTTTCGATCATGTCAATGCGGCCCACCCCATGCAGGCCAGCTAAGGAGTTGAGCTGCTCGAAGAGGGCTTTGGGGCCAAGGCGCTGCCCATCCAGCCCGACAGGGATCCCTTGCTCGAACTCAATCTCCACGTAGGCGGGCTCGTCGGGTGTCTGGGAAATAGGCCGGGTGAGGGCATACACTTCCTCCGGCGGCTCCCGGTCGGCATCTTCTAGGATGCCGGCTTCAGCGCTGCGGCCCAAAATGTTGAGGTCGATGCTGTAGGGGCTGGACTTCTGCACGGGCATGGGGATCCCATAGCGCTCCCCGTAGGCAATGGTCTCCTCGCGGGTCATCCCCCATTCGCGGGCAGGGGCCAACACTTTGAGCTGGGGATTTAAAGCAGCAATAGCCAGATCAAAGCGCACCTGGTCGTTGCCTTTGCCGGTGCAGCCGTGGGCCACCGCATCGGCGCCCACCTCTTCCGCCACTTCCACCAGCAGCTTGGCAATCAGGGGTCGGGCCAGGGCCGTGGAAAGGGGGTAGCGCTGCTCGTAGAGGGCGTTGGCCTGGATGGCCGGGAAGGCATAGTCGGTAATGAGGGCCTGGACAGCCTCCCGCACCAGAGATTGCTCTGCCCCCGCCCTGAGGGCTTTGGCCTGAATGGCCTCCAGCTCCGCCCCCTGCCCCAAGTCGACTGCCAGGGCCACCACCGATTCCACCCCCCACTCGTGCTTGAGATAGGGAATGCAGACGGAAGTATCCACCCCGCCTGAATAGGCCAATACCACCTTCTTTGCCCGTCCCATGGGATCCCGCCGTTGCCGTTAAAAAGTTGCTAGCCCATTATGCCCTGTGGCAGGGATCCTGGCTGGCCTCAATGTCGGTTTCCTCAGCTATTCTCAAGGGGATTTCTCCTGCCGGGGAAAGGCCGGGGGTGTGAGTGAGCATGGCTGGCAAAAAGACGGCTGCGGCGTGCCGGGGATCTGAGCCCAAGCGAACTGTGGGTCTGGGGATCCTGTCGCTGCTGAGCTTTGTGGCCGGGATGGGGTTTGCCGCCCTCTCCCAGCCAGAGGTGGGATCCCCTGTTGCCGTCTCCGAGCCGGAGGTGCCCCGTTTTACCGCCCACGGTTGGCCCTTGTTGGATCCCTTGCCGCAGCCGGACGAGATTTGGGAGTGCGAGCTGGTGGTGGTGGGCGGATCCCTGGGAGGGGTGGCAGCGGCAGGCCATGCCATGCGAGGGGGGGTGCAGACCTGTCTCATCGAGCTCACCCCTTGGCTGGGGGGTCAGATTACCTCCCAGGGGGTATCGGCCATTGATGAATCGCTGCCGATGCGGCAGCGGGGCAATTTTTCCCGCCACTGGCTGGAGTTCAAGGCCTTGATCGAAAGCCAGCCGGTGGATCTTCCTGCTTGGACAGGGATCCCGCCGGGAACCCGCGTGGCCGAGATCAACAGTTGCTGGGTGGGAGGGCTGTGTTTTCCGCCTCAGGCGGGGCTGCAGGCGGTGGAAACCTGGCTGCAACAGGCAGCCCAAAATGCCCCCAACAGCCGCTGGGCTACCCAAACGGCTTTCAAGGGGGCCACCTTCAGCGCCGATGGATCCCGGATTGAAAGCATTTATGCTGTGCAGCGGCAGCCGCGGGATCCCAACTTTGTGCCGCCGGGACGGCTGTGGCGGGAGCTGGTGAGCTGGTATGGCTGGCAGGAGACGGAAGTTTTTGCCAAACGGGTGTTGAGGCTGCAGGCACCACCAGGCCGCAACCTGTTTGTTATCGATGCCACCGATACCGGCGAGCTGGTGGGCTGGGCCGGGATCCCCTATCGGCTGGGTTCGGAAGGGCGAGACGTGACCGGAGAGCCCAATGCCGCCCCCGCCAGCAACCCGGAGTGCACTCAAGCCTTTGCCTTTCCCTTCGTGCTGGCCATCCACGACGATGGCGGTCGCTCCCGAGCAGAGCTGGCCCAACTGCAGCCGGGCTATTCCCGCGCCGAACACCGCCGCGAGTTCGACATGGAAGGTTTCCCCACCTTCAGCGGCCAGAGCTTTTTTAATTACCGCCGCATCGTCAGCAAGGGTCGCCGGGATCCCTTCTACAGCACGCCTGTTCCAGGCGACCTGACGCTGGTGAACTGGAACCGCGGCAACGACTGGGGGATCATGAACCCGCCCCTGATCCTGACGGAAGAGCGGCTAGTGGCCTCAGGGCAGCGCCACAACTGGCTGGGGGGCCTGGATGTCTCGGCCATCAAAGATGGAGAAAACCACGCCCTGCTGTTTGCCGAGTGGCTGATGGAAACTCAATCCCGCTCTGGCTATCCCCTGTCCTTGGTGTTTGCCGAAGAGTCCTTGCTGGGCACTCGCTCTGGCCTTAGCCTCTACCCCTACATCCGCGAAGGTCGGCGCATCCTGGGGCGATCTGCCTACGGCCAAGCGGAGTTCCTGATGTTGGAGCAGGATATTCGCGTCGGCACCGCCGGGGGGCGGGACTTCAGACCTACCGTGGTGGGGGTTACCCACTACGCCATCGATATCCACGGCTGTCGCTACCGCAACTGGGAGCCCTCTCTTTCGGCCAGCTCCGCGCCAGTCAACGAGTTTTCCGTCCGTCCCATTCTCATTCCCTTGGAAGCCCTGATCCCGCAGAAGGTGGATAACCTGCTCATCGGCGGCAAAGGGATCGCCGTCAGCCACATTGTCAACGCCGCCACCCGCGTGCATTACGGTGAGTGGACCATCGGCTCGGCAGCAGGCCTGACCGTGGCTTGGCTGCGCAGTCAAGCTCCCGGCCTGATCCCAGCTCAGATCGTACCGCAAGGCAAAATAGCCGATTTACAGCGCTACCTGATCTCCCATGGGCAAAGACTGCAATGGTGAACCCAGAGGACACCGTCTCAGCGCGAACGACAGATCCCCACCCAATCGACCCAATTTTTCCGATATCGGGGCCCTAGCCCTCAGAGGGAAGTGAATCGGGATCCCTGCCTGCGCGGGCATCTTCGCTACTTTTGCCATAGCGCTGCTGCCGCCACCACACCAACAGGGGGCTGGCGATAAAAATGCTGGAATACACCCCCAAAGTAAAGCCAATGAGCAGGGCAATGGCAAACCCCTTCAAGGTAGCTCCCCCGAAAATGGCGATGGCAACTAGGGGCAGCATCGTCGTCAGGGTGGTGTTCAGGGAGCGGGCAAAGGTCTGGTTCAGAGATAGGTTTACCACCTCGGCCAGGCTGACCTTGCGGCTCACCAGACGCAGATTCTCGCGGATGCGGTCGTAGATGACCACGGTGTCGTTGACGGAAAAGCCGATGATGGTCAGCAGCGCCACCACAAACAGGCTGTCCGCCTCCATACCCACCGTCAGGCCCAAAAGGGCAAATAGCCCTATCGTCAACACTACATCGTGCAGCAGCGCCACAATGGCAAACACCGCGTAATCCCACTGGAAGCGCAGGGCCAGGTACAGCACGATGAGCCCGAAAGAGATGAGCACGGCCACGATGCCGGAACGCAGGAGCAGACGACCCACCGTCGGGCCAACCGTCTCGACCAGATTGCGCTGGAAGGGGGCAACCTCCTGCCGCAGGGTGGCTTCCACGGCCAAGCGCTCCGTCTCCGACAAAGGGGG
Organism: Synechococcus sp. R55.3; assembly: GCF_047461975.1. Lineage (NCBI taxonomy): Bacteria > Bacillati > Cyanobacteriota > Cyanophyceae > Synechococcales > Synechococcaceae > Synechococcus > Synechococcus sp. R55.3. The sequence goes on from NZ_JANSIG010000079.1 coordinate 12,610, forward strand.
CATGCGGATCAGGGCTTCCTGGCCCGTTTGGGTGTCCAGCTGGATGATGCTGGTGCCCAGGTTGTGTTCCTGCAGCGCCCGTCGCAGCTCCTCGGTGGTGACAGGCCGCTCAAAGCTCAGATCCAGCAAGGTGCCGCCGGAAAAATCCAACCCCAGCCGCAGGGGAGTTCCCAGAGAAGCCAGGGAAAAGGCCATGCTGACCAGCCCCACCAGCAGCACCGCCAAGGACAAGCTGAACCACAGCTTGCTCCGTCCAACAATGTCGAAGCGATAGTCGAGCAACCGAGAGGCGGGATCTACGGGGGATAGCTCTTGAGCCGTCATGATTGGGCCGCCTCCATCCGAACGCCGTAAAACTCAGGTTTGCGCAAGCTGGGGATCCCCATTGCCGCCAAGAGCAGGCTACGGGTGCAGGTGATGGCCGTAAAGAAGCTCACCAGAATGCCAATGCCCAGGGTTACCGCAAACCCTTTCACCAGTCCCATCCCCAGCCAGAAAAGCACGCCACAGACCAAAAGGGTAGTCACATTGCTGTCCAGGATGCTGCTGAAGGCGCGGTTAAACCCTTCCGAAATGGACTTGTAGATGGATTTGCCGGCCCGCAACTCTTCTTTGATGCGCTCGAAGATCAGCACATTGGCATCCACCGCCATGCCGATGCTGAGGATAAAGCCGGCGATCCCCGGCAGAGTCATGGTGACCCCCAGCAGTTGGAACAGAGCAAAGGTACAGAGGGCGTAGATAAGCAGAGCAATGTCCGCAATCAGCCCTGGCAGGCGATAGTAGGCCACCATAAAGAGGAAAACCAGCACCAGGCCCCCGATCCCGGCATAGAGGCTGCGGCGCACGCTCACTTCCCCCAAAGTGGCCCCGACAGTGCGATTTTCAATCACCTGAATGGGAACCGGCAGCGCTCCTGCCCTGAGCTTGACCGCCAAGTCAGTGGCGGTTTCCACCGTAAAATTGCCCGTGATCACCGCCGTCCCGCCGGTGATGCCGGTGCGGGCAAACTCCGGCCCCACGATCGGGGCACTGATCAACACGTCGTCCAGAAAAATGCCCAATGGACGTTCTGTTCCGGCCAAATCTCGGGTGAGCTGAGTAAATTTTTCTGCCCCCTCCGGCTTGAACTCCAGCAACACTTCCCAACTTTGGGATCCGCGGCGAGGGGCTTGGGGATAGGCATTGCGCAGCAGATCCCCGGTGAGGCCGACCCGCTCAAACAGAGTATCCGGATCCTCCCCCGCTGTTATCTCTCCCCGCTCGTTGCGGGGCAGCGCGCCGACGGGAACCAAGCCCTTGCGAAACTCCAGTTGGGCTGTATCTCCAAGGAGAGCAATGGCCCGATCCGGATCCGCCACCCCCGGCAACTGCACGAACAGGCGGTCTTGGCCGCTGATCTGCACCAGAGGCTCAGCCACCCCCAGCCCGTTGATCCGCTGCTGGATGACGGCCTCTACCCCCTGCATCACTTCGGGGGTGATTTCAGGCACCTCCTCGGTGGGCACAGCTTGTAGCGTGAGCTGGGTTCCTCCCTTGAGGTCAAGGCCAAGGCGAACCTCCCGGCTGAAGCCCAAGTAAACGAGGGCAACCACCACGGCCAAGATGAAGATCAGCCCTCGCAAAAAGGAGAGCCGACTGAGCCACGAAGCTGAGGATCTAGCCATACTGCTGAGAAGGTGAGGAACACGGTCGCACTCGATCTGAGGCTCTTAGGATTTTGGCACTTTGTAAACTACCCGACCCTACACCGCCTTAGCAGTGTAGCGCGGGCTTTCAGTAGCCCTGAGCCTGTTATGCTCTACCAGAGAACAAAACAAGCCCGAACCTCTAGGCTGGTTTACGACAGCCCCCAAAAGCGCAATCACATTCGCACCATTCAAATCCGCATCCCCTTCCCATCCACAGTGTCCACACTTAAAC
>NZ_JANSIG010000080.1:0-12212 GCF_047461975.1 Synechococcus sp. R55.3
ATAGGCTACCACGAGATTGGCAAGGCGCTCTGGGTGTTATGCTCAGAGCTTTGCGGGATACCGCCTTTCTGTTCGGAAACGGACAGAATGCTATCGCTTCACCGTTGAGCAGTAATGCTCAGCAGTGTTCAGCGTAAATGTATCAGACAAAGGCATTCCGAAGCTATGATGAACAGGGATGGCTCTGAGTTTCTACCTACATCTTTAACTGGGTCTGTTTTCAGGCTGTGCTGACTGCTTCTTCTGCCGGTTCTGCGGCTGAGGCCATTGCTCCTTTTGCTCCCCAAGTCTGGAGCTGGCGCGGACATGCCATTCGCTACGTGGTGCAGGGATCCGGATCCCCCCTGGTTTTGGTGCATGGATTCGGGGCTTCCATCGGCCATTGGCGGCACAACATCCCCGTGCTGGCTGCGGCAGGATACCGGGTCTATGCCCTGGATTTGCTCGGGTTTGGCGGCTCGGCCAAGCCTGCTCTCCCCTACACCTTGGATCTCTGGGCGGAGTTGCTGGTGGATTTTTGGCAGCAGCACATTCAGCAGCCTGCTGTGTTTATCGGCAATTCCATTGGTGCCTTGCTCAGCTTGATGATGGCTGCCCGGCATCCCCAGTTAACGGCAGGAGCAGTGTTGCTCAACTGCGCCGGGGGGTTGAACCATCGCTCCCATGAGCTCAGCCCGATTTTCCGCCTTTTCATGAGTGTTTTCACCGCTCTGGTGGCCTCTCCGGTGACGGGGCCATTTTTGTTTGATCGGGTGCGGCAGCGGCAGCGTATCCGCGCAACTCTCAAGCAGGTGTACCGCAACCCCGCCGCCATTACCGATGAGCTGGTGGAGATTCTGTATGCCCCTTCCTGTGATGTGGGCGCTCAGCAGGTGTTTGCCTCGATTCTTACCGCTCCCCCCGGCCCGACTCCCGAAGCCCTATTGCCTCAGGTGCGCTGCCCGCTGTTGGTGCTCTGGGGAGAAGGGGATCCCTGGACACCCATTCAACGGGGCCGCGGCTTTCAAAACCATGTGCAAGGGATCGACTACCAGTTCTTGCCCATTCCCAATACAGGCCATTGCCCCCACGACGAGCGCCCAGAGGTGGTCAACCCTCTGATTTTGAGCTGGCTGCCCAGAGCCTTTGCGGCAGTCTAGCCTTTTTTAGAGGTTCCTTTGCTGGAGAGGCCCAACCAGCTCCGCATCTTAGCCACCCAAACTTGAAGGGGTGAAGGCTGGGGACGGATCGCCACCTGGATCGGCTCGTCTTGGAAGTCCTTGTCCTTAAGGCGAAACCCAAACTCCAGGTCATCTTTCACCTTGCCGAGACGGGGAAACAGCCTGACGGCTGCTTTTTTGAGTTCTTCCTCGTTTTGGAAAATGGCCTGGTGAATGGCGCTGGAACGTCCCACTGCCAGGGATCCCACCGGCAGCCAAGGATTGGGCTGGCCAGGCGCGGGCTGGCGACGGCGGGCAAAGATGTTGAACTCCGGCATCCCCTTGGCTTTCAGCTCGTCGTACCGTTGGGCGGCTTCCTTGCGCTTGGCAGTGTTGGAGCTGGCCGGTTTTTTCTCAGGCTTGGATTTGCGAAAACCCTTAGACGGATTCATACTTGGGCTGACGAGAGGGGGGATTTTTGCAGCTTAGCGCAGATCGGATCCCCTTCTCTGCTGGGGATCCCTTGTCCTCATTGTCCGTAGCCGGCGTGCTATACTTGTTGAGCTTCGGCGGGCGGTTAAAGGGGCCTGTCAGTCGGGATGTAGCGCAGCTTGGTAGCGCACTTCGTTCGGGACGAAGGGGTCGCAGGTTCGAATCCTGTCATCCCGATGGCTTTAAAGTTCACTGAGCTCTCAACTTAATCTTGGGGGTTTAATTTTGGGGGTGTAGGTGACGCAGCCAGGCATTGACGTTGACCCGAATTCGCTGCCCAACCTGTAAGAGGCGGTGCAGGTTTTCGGCAGAAATGTCTCGGCAGTCTTCTTGGGGCCAAGCTGGGCAACGCGGGCCAATTTGACGCTCCAGCGCTGTCAGATAGAGCTCTTGCAGGCGATCCAAGTTGATGGGCAGGCGCAGGTCTGCAGCCAATTGCAGCCATTCTTCCAGGTTGTAGAGCTGTTCGCCGAAGGTCTCCGGCTCAAAAGCGTGGGCAAGGTGCCACATCCCCCGCTGTAGGAGCCGATCCAGAACCCGGGCTGCCTCTTCCCGCCGCAACTGACACCCCAACTGCTCGGCCTCGCGCACAATTGCCCGCAATTCCAGCAGGTGATCCCGCTTGCCCTCTTCCATTTCCATCGCCCGCAAACTGGTCAACAGGCGTTGGTTGAGGGTGATCTGAGCGGCAGCCAACAACTCTTCCGGGATCGGCAGGCCGTCGGCCCGAAAGGCCATCAAGACCCCGTAATTGTCCAGGTAGGTTTGGCGGTAGAGCTGGGCCAGGCGGTCTAGGGTATCTTGAGTGAGCCAGCGCATCATCTGCTGCCGATCTTCGTCGTCGAGGGCGTTTAAGTCGAAGGTTTCCGGCCCAAATAGGTCTTGCAGGGTCAGGATCATCTGTATCCGACTGTGGGATCCGGCCAGCAGCCGCGCTTTTATCTGCTCGTAGATGCGCCGCCCGGCAAACGGCTTGACGCCACATTGAAAGTCCCAGCCGCCGAGATGGAGCATGGCGTAGATCAGGTCGTGCTCTTCGCGGGTGGTGGGAAAAGTGAGCTTCACCCGCCCGATGGCCAGTGTCGACCCGCCTATCGTCAGGCGCTCTTGATCCACTTGATCCAGCACATATCCTTGGGAACGGGGGATCCCGTTAAACAGGGAAAACATGGCGTGCTGAGCCACCAGCCGTTGCGGGCTGATCAAGCTGGGGCGCACCAAGGCGCAATAGACCCCCTTGCCGTCTCTGTAGAGGTCGAGGTTGCTGGGGGCCTTGCTCAGGCGCTGCAAAAACTCCTCTTCTAGGTTGACATCCGCCACTGCTGCTGCCAACTGGATAGCCCGTGCCGCGTAACGCAGGATCTGCACCCCTTCAGGACGGGATAGCTCCTCGAAAAACCAGCCACAACTGGTGAACATCAACTGGCTGTAGCGCTGCATCTCCAACAGGCGCAGCACTTGCACCCGATCTTCGGCGGTGAGGCGGTGGCTTTGGTGCTCCTGCAAAAAGGCATCACAGCGCTCCCGATCCAAAATCACCTCGATGTAACGATCCCGCGCCAGCCAGGGATCCCGCAGGTAGGCTCTGGCCTCCGTCTCGTAGATCTCGGCCAGCTGATCCCGCAGCCAGTTGAGGGCCTCCCGCAGCGGTTGCCGCCAGCGTTGGTGCCACCCTCCCACCGCTCCGCAGCCACAGTCTCGCGACCACCGTCCTACCCCGTGGGCGCAGCTCCAGGCGGTGACCGGTTTCAGTTGCACCTCCCAAGTGGGGGGATGTTGGCTGAGAAAATGGCTGTAGTTGCCCACCTGCCAGCCCCGGCGGGGAAATTCCTCGCAAAAGGCATAGGCCAGTGTGCGTTCTACACCCCGCTTGTGGTGGCCAAAAGTCTCGCCATCGGTGGCACAGTTGATCAGATAGGCTTCCCCCTCTTTGTCCGGGCGCAGAGCGGAACGGATCCGCTCCGCCAGCGAATAAGTACTGTAAACGATATCCCCAAAGCCCAAGTCACGGGAAATGGGGCCATCGAAAAAGAAAATATCCAAGTACCCCTCCCGGTCGGGGGTAAAGCAGCGGTAGGGCCGGCGGGGATCGATCTGGCCTTGGCTAACGTCGATCCACTCGGTTTGTCCCAAGGGGCGAATGCGCTGCGCTTGGCTGGGGGCCAAAATGACGAAGCGGATCCCACATTCGACCAAGGCCGTGACCGTTGCTGCATCAATGGCGGTTTCGGCCAGCCACATCCCCTGGGGATGGCGCCCAAAGCGGTGTTGAAAATCGGCAATTCCCCAGCGGATCTGGGTGTACTTGTCTCGCTCGTTGGCCAGGGGCAGGATGACGTGGTTGTAGACTTGGGCGATGGCATTGCCATGACCCTCCAGCCGCTCAGCGCTGAGACGGTCGCCGGCCAAAATGCGTTGGTAAACTTCAATGTCATGCTCCTCTAGCCAAGAGAGGAGAGTAGGGCCGAAGTTAAAGCTCAAGAATTCATAGTTGTTGACAATGCGCACCACCCGTCCTTGGTCGTCCAGAACGCGGGCAAAGGCGTTGGGGCGGTAACATTCCGCCCAAATGCGCTCGTTCCAGTCGTGAAAGGGGCTGGCGCTCGGCTGTCGCTGAATGCGGTTGAGGCAGGGATCCTCCCGAGGCGGCTGATAAAAATGGCCGTGCAACACCACGTACGGCCGCGCAGAGGAAAGCTCAGCAGCACCTGCCGGAGAAGGAGCCGCTTGCATCGGCGGGTCGGAGACCAAATCGCTGTGCCCTGACTGTGCCGCTGGCCTATCGGAATTTTTGGAGCCACTCGGCATCATGAGATTACACTCCTTTTAGAGGCCTCCAACTGGGTTACAGGGGAAGGCAATGTTAACTTAAGTTCATATCCATACGTTACAGCGATCCCCGATCTGCAACGGTGAATGTAAAGGATTCAGTTGGAAATTTGACAGGGAACAAACATCGGTCAGTAATCTTTGCGTTTTCCTCACAACAGAAGGGATCCAGCCGGGATCCCTTCCTGAACGGGTCTCAGTCTCTGCCCAGTTGGATCCCCGGACTTAGCCGGTGGGGGCCGATTTGCCGGTGGCCATTTCCCACACCGAATAATCCACCACCGCAGCAGGCGGATCGGCGCTGAGAATGCCCAAAGATTTCAAGGTTTCCACGTTGGCCCGATACACCGAAGGCACCAGCAACCCAGCATTGCCTTCCAGGGTGGGGCCCGCCTGATACAGCTTGGCAATTTCAGCCATTTGCCAGGTTTGGTGCTTGAGGGGATCCGCTTCCGAGCCGGATCCTTTGCAGGTTGCGCCGCAGAAGGTGAGAACCACCTGCACCGTTTCTTCTGGGTTGGCCACAGCGTAATCCCAACCCTTGATCGAGGCTTTCACCAATTTGGCCGCGATGGCTTTGCCCGATTGGCCGGATCCCTTAAAGTTGCTTTCGTTTAAAACGCGCTCGGTGGTGAACAGCAGGTCTTCCAAGAGGTTGATGCCGTAGTCTGGCAGGTGCATGACGTTGAGTTCGCTCAGGGGGTAGCCCAAACCCACGATCTGATTCAGCTCGTTGTAGAGCATGGCCGAGGCTACATCCACCTTATCGGGAAAAACCAGGGCCGGATCGAAGCCATAGGTGATCAGCTCCACATCGGGGTTGGTCACCCCTGTATCCAGGCTGGTGGTCAAGTTGAAGGCTTTCATCAGAGCCAGGGCCGGATATTCGTTGCCAGAAGGCCAAATGCCCACCTTTTTACCTTTGAAATCGGCAGGGTTTTTGATCCCGCTGGATTTGAGAGACACCATCGCGTAGCCCGACTTCTGAAAGATCTGGGCGATGTGAACCACGGGCAGCCCCTGAGCCCGGGCAGTCAGCAGGTCGGTGATCCAAGTGTTGCCAAAGTCGGCTCCGCCCACGACCACTGTCTGGATGGGGGATTGATCTCCAATCGGCAGCAGCTCGACGTTCAGACCTTCGGCTTCGTAAAATCCTTTTTCCTTGGCGATCAGGTATCCGGCAAACTGGGCTTGCGGAAACCATTTCAGTTGAAGTTTCACATCCACCAACCGGCTCTGGGCCTGGGATCCCATCCCCAGCAGGGTCGTCAGTGCCAGCGCCATGCCCAATACCAACGACATCAAAGGGATCCCGCGCTTACGCTTGAAGAGGCGGGGCAGGTGAGATAGGGCGTGAACAGTACGGCGGCCTAGATCCATAGTGCAACCCTTGCTTCTTAAGAACGGTGTGCCAAGACTGTAGAGGATCTGCCTCTGGGCAGAATGTTCACCACGCTCACAATGCCTGGAGGGAGATCAAATCTGCGGGGCCAACTTTCCGTCGGCTTTGGAATGACCCCTTCGAGGTCAGGCCCCCATTGGAATCACCGTGCATCCCCAGCTCGCCAACTCAAATTCCCGCCCAGTGCCACCAGGCCCAGCCCAGCCCCACTAGCAGCGCCGTTACCCCGTAGAAGGATCCCACCACCTGCACCTCCGACCAGCCCCCCAGCTCCAGATGGTGGTGCAAGGGCGACATGCGCAACAGCCGTCTGCCTGTGCCGGTTTTGCGTTTGGTGTATTGGAAGTAGCCCACCTGCAGCATCACCGACAGCGCCTCTGCCACCAGCACTCCCCCCATCAGGGCCAAGGCCCAGAGCTGATCCCCCAGCAGCGCCAACCCGGCCAGAGCGCCCCCCAACCCCAGGGATCCGGTATCGCCCATGAACAGCCGCGCCCGGTGGTGGTTGTGAACCAGGAACCCCAAGCAGGCACCGCTCAGGGTGAAAGCCAACACCGATAGCTCTGGATCCCTGTGAAGGAGCCCCAGCCCAATCAGCAGGATGGCCACCACCCCTGCCGCCAAGCCGTCCATACCATCGGTGAGGTTTACGGCATTATTGGTGCCCACCAACACAAACAGGGCCAAGGGCCAGAACAGCCAGCCCAGAGAGAGGGTGCCTATCCCCGGCAAGGTCAGACTGGTCGGGATCCCCTGCCAGGCCAGGTAGACACAAAACCCAAGGGCAACTCCCACCTGGAGCAACAGCTTGTGTTGGGGAGACAACCCCTTGTTGGATTGCTGTCGGATCACCAGCCAATCGTCCAGCCAGCCGACAAAGCTGTAGGCCAGCGTGAGCAGCGCGACGGCCAGCCAATGGGGATCCCAGCCGCTCCAGATCCCCGCCACCAGCAGCCCCACGGGCAAAAAGCTGATCCCGCCCATGGTGGGTGTGCCTGCTTTTTTCTGGTGGGATTGGGGCCCCTCCTGACGGATCACCTGCCCTGCCTTCCAGCGCCGCAATCCGGGGATGAGCAGGGATCCCAGCAGGGCCGAACCCAACACGCTCAATCCAAAAGGAACAAACACCTGGGGGCGGATCCCAATCACAAGGGCCGAGAGGGCTAAACCCAGCCCCAGCGAGAGCGCCATCCCGCCCCACTCTGTTTCTTCCAGCTCCAGATCAGGAAGTGTATCCGCATCCACCCTTTCTGAACCCCTCACACCCTCAACCTCCAAACCCTCAAAAACTCTATCCTGCCAGAGCTCAGAGGCGAAAGTTAGTTGAGTGGGGATCCCTTCAATAGGGCCACTTCCAGTTGCGCACCTCCGGCAGATCTTCTCCATGCTCGCGGATGTAGTGTTTGTGCTCCACCAGCTTGTCTTGGATGATCTGCTTGATGTGGGCCCGCTCGTACTTGAAGCGCTCCACCCGATCCAACACATCATCGGCCAAGCTGAAGCGATCCACCTCGTTGAGGACACACATGTCGAAGGGGGTGGTGGTGGTGCCCTCCTCCTTGTAGCCGCGCACGTGCAAGTTGTGGTGGTTGGGGCGACGGTAGGTGAGGCGGTGAATCAGCCAGGGATAGCCGTGGAAGGCAAACACGATGGGCTTGTCCGGCGTGAAGATGCTGGCGTAATCCACATCGCTGATGCCGTGGGGGTGTTCGCTGGGCGGCTGCAGCTTCATCAAGTTCACCACATTCACCACCCGGATCTTGATGTCCGGCAGGTGCTGCCGTAGGAAGTCCACCGCCGCCAGGGTTTCCATCGTCGGCACATCGCCGCAGCAGGCCATCACCACATCCGGCTCTGAACCCTGATCGTTGCTGGCCCATTCCCAGATGCCCAAGCCCTGGGTGCAGTGCTTGATGGCCGCATCCATATCCAGGTACTGCAGGGCCGGCTGTTTGCCTGCCACGATCACGTTCACGTAGTGGCGACTGCGCAGACAGTGGTCGGCCACCGAGAGCAAAGTATTGGTATCCGGGGGCAGGTAGACGCGGATGATTTCGGCCTTTTTGTTGACCACGTGATCCAAAAAGCCGGGATCCTGGTGGCTGAAGCCGTTGTGATCCTGCCGCCACACATGGGAAGTCAGCAGGTAGTTGAGGGAAGGAATGGGCCGCCGCCAAGGAATGTGCCGGGTGGTTTTCAACCATTTGGCGTGTTGGTTGAACATCGAGTCCACCAGGTGGATGAAGGCTTCGTAACAGGAAAAGAACCCGTGTCGCCCGGTCAACAGGTAGCCTTCTAGCCAGCCCTGACAGACGTGCTCGCTGAGGATCTCCATCACCCGTCCATCTGGGGAGAGGTGCTCGTCGCAATCGTAGATGGGAGCTACCCAGGTGCGGTCGCTGGCCTCAAACACAGCATCCAAGCGGTTGGAAGCGGTTTCATCGGGGCCAAAGAGGCGGAAGTTGTGGGGGTTGAGCTTCATCACATCCCGCAGAAATTGCCCCAGAACTCGGGTGGCTTCGGCTTCGGTGGTGCCGGGGCGGGGGACAGGCACGGCGTAGCGACGGAAATCCGGCATTTTCAGCTCCCGCGTCAGCAGGCCGCCGTTGGCGTGGGGCAAAGCCCCCATGCGTTTTTCCCCTTTGGGGGCCAGCTCTTGCAGCTCCGGCAGCAGACGGCCATTTTCATCGAAGAGTTCTTCCGGCTTGTAGCTGCGCATCCAGTCCTCCAGAGCCTTGAGGTGCTCCGGTTTTTTGGCCAGATCCGCCAGGGGCACTTGGTGGGAGCGCCAGAAATCTTCCACCTTTTTGCCGTCCACCTCTTTGGGGCCGGTCCAGCCTTTGGGGGTGCGCAGGATGATCATCGGCCATTGGGGACGAGTGGGATCCCCTTTGCTGCGGGCATGCTGCTGGATTTCTTGGATCTCGTGGATCACCGTGTCCAAAGTGGCGGCCATCAACTGGTGCATCTCTGCCGGCTCGCAGCCTTCTACGAAGTAGGGTTTGTAGCCGTAGCCCACAAACAGATTTTGCAGCTCGTCACGGCTGAGGCGGGCCAAAACGGTGGGATTGGCGATCTTGTAGCCGTTCAGGTGCAGAATCGGCAGCACTGCTCCGTCGTGGATGGGGTTGAGGAACTTGTTGGAATGCCAGGAAGCGGCCAAGGGGCCGGTTTCCGCTTCTCCATCCCCCACCACACAGGCCACCAGCAGATCGGGGTTATCAAAGGCAGCCCCAAAGGCGTGGGCCAGGGCATAGCCCAGTTCTCCCCCCTCGTGGATGGAGCCAGGGGTTTCCGGAGCCACGTGGCTGGGCACGCCGCCGGGGAAGGAGAATTGCTTGAAGAGCTTGCGCATGCCTTCGGCGTCTTGGCCGATGTTGGGATACACCTCGCTGTAGGTGCCTTCCAAGTAGGTGTTGGCCACCAGAGCAGGGCCACCGTGGCCGGGGCCGGTGATGTAGAGGATATTGAGGTTTTCCCGTTTGATGATGCGGTTGAGATGCACGTAGATGAAGTTCAACCCGGGTGTGGTGCCCCAGTGCCCCAGCAGGCGTGGCTTCACATGTTCCAGTTTTAGGGGTTCTCGCAGCAGCGGGTTGTCCATCAAATAGATTTGCCCGACCGACAGATAGTTGGCGGCCCGCCAGTAGGCATCCATTTTGCGAAGCTCGTCGGCGGTGAGCGGTTTTGTCGAGAGCTGTTCTGCCAGAACCATAGCTGTACCCCATAGGTATCTCTACTCCTATGGTGATCCGGGTTTGCCCAATTGCCGGGGGATCTTGGGATTCCTTTGGATTTGGCTCATTGGGTGAGCGGTAGGCACCTGTTACCACCACCAGGGCTTGATCGGGGTGCCGTCGGGAAAGATCAGGCCGGCAATCCGGGATCCGCTGTGCTTTAACCCTTCGATCTGAGCTCCTTCCAGGTTGGCTTGGGTTAGGTTGGCCCCGCTGACATCGGCCCGCCGCAGGTTAGCCCCCTGAAACTGGGCCTGACGCAGCTCGGCGCCGCTGAGATTGGCCCCTTCCAGGTCGGCATTTTGCAAGTTGGCCCCCCGCAAGTCCGCCCGCTGTAGGTTGGCTCCCCCCAAGTCCGCTCCCTCCAGGTTGGATCCGCGCAGATCGGCCCGGTTCAGATCCGCTCCCCTCAGCCGGATCTGACAGAGCACCAGTTCTCGCAGATCGGCTTTGCTCAGGTCTTGGCCGGAGAAATCTTGCCCCTGTCCCCCCCAGTTTTGCAACTGCCAAATGTGGCGCACCCGTTCTTCCAGGTGGGTCTCTTCCGAAAGCTGGGATCCCCGCAGGCTGGTGCCGCTGACCTTGGCCCCTCTGAGGTCGGATCCCCGCAGGTCGGCTCCCTGTAAGTCGGCTCCGCTCAGCTTGGCCCCTTGCAAATCCGCTTGGCGCAAATCCGTTTGCCGCAGCCGGGCGCCGTTGAAGTTGCAAAAGCGCAAGTTGGCCCGCCTCAGGTTGGCCTCCCACAGGTTGATCCCCCCCAGCCGTGCTTCTTGAAGGTCGGCTCCCTCCAGGTCTGCATAGGCAAAATCCCGCTCCCCCCGCCGATAGGCCACGATCACCCCTTGCGCTCCCCCCACCGGGCGAAAAGGGCTGTAGGTGCGACAGGCCCGTTCTGCCTCCGGCTGGCCAAGCTGAGACAACAGCCGCCAAGCTGCCAAGCGGACTGCCCAAGAGCTATTGCCGGCGAGGGCTTCAATGAGTTCGGCCAGGCCCGCCGACCCGTACTGCAGCAACTGGGGCAGGGTGGCCAAGCGCACGGCTTCATCGCTGTGGGTGAGTCGTCTCCGCGCCCCCTCGATACCTCCCAACACCAAGGCGTGGGCAGGGGCGCTCCCGGTTGCCATTTGCCCCCCCAACACCAGATCCCAAGGTTGGGGCCGGGATCCCTGGTCAGTCCTGACAGCCGGCTGAGGCTTACCTACCATGGGCGGATGCCGATGGGCCTAGCTATACCCAACGCCCCACCACCACGCGGATGGTGCCATCCTCCAGCACTTCTTCGGCCTCGATGGCATAGCCCTGCTCACGGGCTGAGCGCAGCAAACTTTTGTGGGCATAGCGCTGCAAGATCGGCTCCAGAAAGGTCTTGGGATCGATGCCCGCCCCCCACAGATCGGCCACCAGCTCGTAGTGATCCCCGTTGCGGCGAAACCCGATGTCGAAGCCATTTTTCTGACGGATCACCAAGTCGGCACGGGTGCGGTTCCAGAGATAGCCCCGCAGGCTGGTATCCCGCTGCACGGCGTAGCCCAATTCCTTCAGGGTCTCTTCCAGGAGATCGGCGTCTTTGATTTGCACTTGCAGGGTGGTGAAGTGAGACATGGCCCTTCCAATCCTTTGACCGATGGAGACCGGATCCTCACTATAAAGCGCCCTTGGGGTGGTGGAAGAAATGTAAACCATCCTGCGGTGGGTCGAGCGAGCGGAACGCAGCTCCCCCTTTCTCCCGCAGGAGTGCAACACACCTGGGCCTGGAGGGTCGCTGGGCTGGCCTGACCTGCCTTCTTATGTAGGCGCGCGCTGCGGCATTCGCGATAGCGGTACGGAGCACCAAGGCTGAGGCATCCGCGCCTAGCGTGTTCGGTGATACAGAAATCTTAGATCTGCATCTAGTGTCCAAAGTCGAGTATTGGCGATAACTTCCACTAGGTTTAGAGGCAGAAGCAAAAACCCGTCCCACAGGGATCCGTCCTCATCTGTTTCCGGCTGAGGTTGTCGGCGATGACGTGCCAAATTCACCTCAAGGCATTCCAAAAACCTGCTGATGAACCTTTCTATTCCCTGCCGAGCAAGCCCTTCCGATAGTTCTGCAAACAGAAATATCCATTTCTAGTTCTAACAAAATGAGTGAAAAAATTTGCTTTCTTAGCTTATGAGCAATCTGATTTGGCATCAAAAATTTGTTGATTGTTTAGAACAATCTTTCGTAACTTTCCTAAGCCTTAAATCCAGGCTTATGAAATGGTTAATTTCTCGGCCACCCTTTTAGTAGAGTTTTTAATCAACAAAATGGGCAGCTAGACGCTCCTAATAGAGTCTAGTGAGCCAGACTCAATAAATTTAGTGAGTCAAGCACTCGATTCTGGCTCAAGTTTTTAGAGTTAAAGCCTTTACGAAAGGGCTTTTGTGCTGGTATGAATAAGGTGCTGTTTGCAGAAAGGTCAGCTTCACACACAGGAAGACGGCTTGATGCAACAACAGGAGAAGTGGCGATTCTGACAGGACATGAATTTATGGTGTGGGGTTTGATATGTCGGAAAGTCTTGACTTGCAAGATGCGGTGGGGCGTTTCTTGAAGACGATTGGGCGCTACTCGTTGCTCACCGCTGAAGA
>NZ_JANSIG010000080.1:12312-14373 GCF_047461975.1 Synechococcus sp. R55.3
GAAAGTCTTGACTTGCAAGATGCGGTGGGGCGTTTCTTGAAGACGATTGGGCGCTACTCGTTGCTCACCGCTGAAGAAGAACTCCGTTTGGCTCACCAGGTGCAGCGGATGGTGGCGCTCCTAGAACAGCGGCAGCCCCACGAGTCGGTGGAAGATTGGAGCCGGCGGTTGGGGATCCCCTTGGCAGAGCTGCAGCAGATCCTGCGGCAGGGGGAAGCAGCCAAGAAACGAATGGTGGAGTGTAACCTTCGCTTGGTGGTGTCGATTGCTAAGCGCTATCGCAATCGCGGCTTGCCGTTTCTGGATTTGATTCAGGAAGGCACGATCGGCCTCACCCGCGCCGTGGAAAAGTTCGATCCCACCCGTGGTTACAAGTTCTCCACCTATGCCACTTGGTGGATCCGGCAAAGTGTGAACCGGGGCATCCAGAACAAGGGGCGGATGATCCGTCTGCCGGCCCACATGTACGAAAAAGTCTCCCAGGTGAAGCGGCGCTACCGCGAGTTATCTGCCGAAAGGGGATCCCGCCCCCAGGCAGAAGAAGTTTTTGATTCTCTGGATATCGGCGATAACTACCGTGAGCTGATCACCCGCCACATGGCAGAGATGCGGTCTTTGAATGTGGGGGTAGGGGATGAAGATGGCACCGAACTGCAGCACTTTATCCCAGATGAAGACAACGACCCTGTCGAACACCTAACCCAGGTTGCCCATCGAGAGGAAGTCCGCGCTCTGGTGGGCCAACTGAGCGAACGAGAGCGACAGGTCATTGTGGCTCGCTATGGGCTGGATGGATCCAGAGGTCTAACGCTGCGGGAAATTGGGGAGCACATCGGTCTTTCGCGGGAGCGAGTACGACAGATTGAACGGCGGGCCTTGCGGAAGTTGCGGCGGCTGCAGCAGGAATACTCCACTCCCAAGACCGGCAAACGGCTCAACCCCCTGGGTTAACCGGAGCCTGCGCCTGTTCCCGTCAGCGGTGCGGAGCACGATAGAAAGGTTTTTTCACTACTTCCGCAGGCCGGCGTTGCCCCCGAATTTCAATTTCCAGCCGGGATCCCACCTTGGCCCAAGCCGGAGCGACATAGCCCAAGCCGATGCCGTAGCCCAAACTGGGAGAATGGGTGCCGCTGGTTACCCGTCCGATCGGCTCAGGGGAGTTGGGAGCGTAGATGGCATAGCCGCTGCGGGGGATGGCCGGATGCAGCATGCGAAACCCCACCAGGTGGCGAGGGATCCCTTGCTCCCGTTGGCTTTCGATGGCGGGCTTGCCGATATAGTCTTCTGGGTTGTTCACCAACCATCCCAAGCCGGCTTCCAAGGGAGTGGTGCTCTCGTCCATGTCCTGCCCGTAGAGATGGAGCGCGGCCTCCAGACGTAGGGTATCGCGGCAGCCCAGCCCACAGGGTTGCACGCCGGCCTGAATCAGTTGCTCCCAAAGGCGGATGCCATCTTCGGGGCTGAGCATAACTTCAAAGCCATCTTCTCCGGTGTAGCCGGTGCGGGCCACAAAGATAGTCTCTCCCGAGGTTCCCGCTGCTGTGGCAAACCGACCGTGCTGAAACCGGCGCAAAGCCTTCAGGGATCCCTCTAAAAAGGGCTGGAGAACCTCCTCGGCTGCCGGCCCCTGCACCGCCAACAGAACCTGAGCATCGGAGTGATCCTGCAGGTTAACTCCGGGGATCCCTTGGAAGTGGTGGTTGAGCCAATCCCAATCTTTCTGCCGGGTGGCTGCATTGACGATCACGCTCCAGTGCTCCAGCTCACCCTCCGGTGGATGCCGGTAGAAGATGACATCATCCAAAATGCCCCCCAGTGGATTGAGCAGGACGGTGTACCGACCAGATCCCACAGGAACGGCGCTCAGATCGCTGGGAACCAGACGGCTGAGGTGGGATCCCAGCTCCGGCCCCCAGAGGGTGAACTTGCCCATGTGGGAAATGTCGAATATCCCCACCCTCTCCCGCACTGCCCGATGTTCTGCTATCACTCCCCGATACTGCAGCGGCATTTCCCAGCCGGCAAAAGAGACAAATCGCGCCCCCAAAGCTTGATGAAGGG
>NZ_JANSIG010000081.1:0-14147 GCF_047461975.1 Synechococcus sp. R55.3
ATGCAGCCATTCTCGCGGCTGTGGGGAAATGAGGCTGAGAAATCGCCGCTATCTTTTAAGTTTTCTCCAGGGATCCCGCGAGAGATCCCGCGCTTGCTCGCCCACTGTTCTCAACGATGTCGAGAACTCTACAAAGTTTACAAAAGATTACTTCATACTTTGCAAAGACCCGTGACGGACAAGCGAAAAGGGAAGAAGATTAAAACATAATAAAGATTTGGGTTGCCGTTCATGCTACCTACTGTCGACTACGAGCGGCGAGACATCCAGGTGCCACCCTCGTGCATTCCCGCTGCCGCCCAGGCCTTGATCCGGCAGGGGGTATCCATCTGCTGGCGGGAAGAGAGCCTGTCTGCCCTAATTCGTCTCGGATCCAAAGGCGCCGCCGACCGGGCCGCCATTTTGCTGGTGGAAATGAGCCTCATGGGCCAACCGGAAGAGCTAAAAAACTGGCTGGAGATGTGCTGGCAACTGCCCGCTTGTTTCAGGGAACCGCTGCAGGTGTAGGGGTATAAGAATCCCTGTTGCGGGCGAAGATGGGGTTGGTCTTTGTCTCCATCCGGTTGTGCGCTCTCGGGAACTTTTGCAGTATTATCGTCGCTTGCGTCACCAGACCCTGACGGTTGTGGACGTGGAAACCACGGGATCCTGTGTGCCTGGGCAACGGGTCATCGAAATTTCACTGCTCAAGGCCAGTCTAGAGCAAGGTATTCTCGACCACAGGGCTTGGTTGTTGGATCCCGGCATTCCCATCCCCCCCTCAATTGTGCGATTGACAGGCATTACGCCCGAGATGGTGGCCCAGGGATCTGACCCGGCGGTAATTTGGCCAGAAATTCAAGCCGATCTGGAGTCAGGAACGCTGACGGCCCACAATCTCGCCTTCGACTACGGCTTTTTGCAAATGGAATACGGGCGGCTAGGGATCCCATTTGTCCGACCGAAACCAGATCAGTTCTGCACCCTACAGTTGGCACGGCTGTTATTGCCGGATTTGCCCTCCCGCAGTTTGCCCGCTTTGGTGGAACATTTTCAGTTGCAGTTGGGTGGGCCGCTGGTGGCGGGGGGAAAATACTCCCACCGAGCCGCAGCCGATGCCTTGGCCTGTTGGCTGCTGGCAGAGCGGCTATTGCAGCAGGTGTATTGTGAACCGGAAGAACAAATATTGGCCCGTTTTGGGCGGCAGTGGATCCCAGTTAGCGAAGCAGCACAAATCTTGGGCTGTTCTACTCGCGAAGCCCGTGCACAGATGGAAACTGCGGGGCTAATGGCACGCGCTAGCCGCAGCGGAGCCTATCTGTATCGCCGTGACGAGGTGGAAGCCTTGGCGGAAAGAAGTGTTGCGGCTGAGGCAGCGGATTGAGGGCTAATGGTCTGGCGACGATCCTACGAATGGGGCCCTCCAAACCCACACCTTGGCCACACAATTTGGTATAATCCTATACTAACTATGAACCCGAACTTTGGGCTACATCTGCCAAGGAAGAGTTTAGCTGACGAAGCCAGGAGCCAGAGTTGAGGTCAGATCAGGCAAGCTCTCCAGGATTCCGTATTCCATCATGAGTTCCGCTGCTTTCTTCCAAACAGTGGGATCGATTTCGCCCAACCGGCCCCCTGCAGTGACATAGGGATCGAGAAGCTCAAGAGTACGGGTTTGATAGGCAACATCCTTGTAGGGGGATCCCTCAGGGACAAACCTTTCTACGATCATGGCTGCCGTCTTGGGTTTATCGGCTAGAGCCCGTTTCCAACCCTCGAAAGTTGCTGCCATAGCGGCACGAACAAGCTCAGGTTTATCGGCCAGCGTCGCCTCCGAGGCTACGATGGTCTGTGCTGTCGAGAGGAGGCCGTGATCCGAAAGTTTGAGAACCTTTGGTTCAACGCCGAACTGCTTCGCAACCCCAATGGGCTCGTCGATCACGTAGCACTGTACAGCGGCAAACTCACCCGATAGAACACGTTCGTACTTGTTGCTGTAGGGGATCTCCACCACCTCGATATCTTCGATGCCGTTCACCCCCTTGACCAGCGCCATGATCTTCAGCCCATCCAGATGTACACCAACTCGCTTGCCTCGCAGATCGGCCAGGCTAGAAAGTGACTGGTTCGGGGTGGTCATCAGGCCATAGGGTGAGGCCTTAAACATTGTCGCAATCGCCTTGACAGAGGCACCATCAGCCTGAGCCGCAAGAATGAGATTCTGTTCGGCACAGGCAAAGTCAGCCTTGCCCATAGCTACCTCGGCAACCACATTAACCCCATCCGACCAGGGCCGAGGCTCAAGTGCGATACCCTTCTCTGCGTACAAACCGGCATCGATCCCCACAAACACGCCCGCGAACTGGGCGTTAAACTTCCAATCAAACTGAAAGGACATGGAGGTTGCCGCCTCTACGCGACGAACCTGCTGCACCGGCAGAGCAAGCGCGGCAGAACAAGCTGCTCCGTATTTCAAGAGATCGCGACGTTTCATCATTCTGGGCTTCTGGATGGATTGAGAAAAGAACAATTGATTGTTGCTTTCTGCAACCCATCGAGTCTGTATTTCAGGCTACAGCACGGCTCAGTCCAATTGCGCCTTCAGGGTTTGCACCCCCCGTCGCGACCAGCTCACCGCTCCAGCTCGATCGGCTACGTAGAGGGGCCGTTGTTTTTGCCGAAACCAGGCAGTCACTGCTTCGCTGACAGGGCCAGAGCTGATGCCCGCCTGCACTTGAAAGCGCTCCAACAGATCCAGGATCAGGGATCCTCCGTCCCACCACAGCCAGTCGATCTGGGCCGGCATCAGCGGGGATCCGGTTAGCTCGGCTTGCACATGGGTGCCGGCAGAGCCCAGCAGCAGCCAATGGGATCCCTCTGTTTCTAAAGTCAACACCAGGGGGTTGGTGTGGATGGCCTGTAGGCTCAACCGCTGCGACACCGGGATCCGGTCGGCAGGCTGCAACACTCGATAGGGGATCCCGGCAGCTTGCACAGCACTGAGGGAGCGCAGGTAACTTTCGGAAGCCGCATTAGCCCCTCCCCCATCCCAGAATTGCCCAATCGCGTTGGCGGGACGTACTCCTTTGGAGAAAGCCGACAGCAGGATCTCCCAGCCGCCATTGGCAGAGCCGGCGGAGGTCATGGCCACCGCTCCATCCAGACGGCGCAGGCCCCGCTGCCGCAAAAAGGGCAACACCGTGCGTTCTGCCAAACGGGGATCCCCGCTGTTGAGCAAGAGGTGGCGCCCTTCCGCTTGAATGGCCAGGATGGGAATTCGTCCACTGGCCAAGGCGGTGATCTGAACGGCTGGCCCCGGCCACAACCCCGGCCCCAACAGGATCCCGACCAGGATCAAGGCAGTGCCCTGCCAGCGGAAAGCCCGTTGCCACCGCGGCCAAAAGGTTAGGGCCACCAGCGCGCCGTAGAGGAGCAAGCACTGGAGCAGAGAAACTCCGCCGGTGTAGTAGGAGCTGAAGGGCCAACCGGCTATCCAGCTCACCCAGTTGATCAAAGGCGTGAGAAGCAGCCCTAGGGGCCTTGCCAGCAGGGATCCCAGCCCTGGAGAGAGTAAAGCCACAAAGGCCACCCCGAACCCCGCCACCAGCAGCGGCACCAGCAGAATCAGCAGCAGCGGGTTGGCCAGCAGTGAATAGGTGGGGATGCGGCCAAAGATGGCCACCTGCAGCGGCAAAGTCCAGATCTGGGCGGCCAGAGGAACGGCCAAGGCGGTGGCCACAGCCGGAGGCAAAAAGTCCAGCCGGGAAACAATTGGGGCTGTTCCGACCAGCAGGCCCAGGGTGGCGGCAAAGCTGAGCTGAAACTCCAGGTCTGTAATCCACAGCGGCTCGTAGATTAAGAGCAAAACTGCCGCCACCAGTAGCGTCCCCAGGGGATTGAGCTTCACCTTTCCTTCCAGGCGCGGCTCCGTCAGCACCACCATGGCTGCTGCCCCCATCAGTGCCGCTCGCAACACCGAAGGGCTGAACCCCGTCAGGGCAATGTAAAGCCCCAGCACTGCCAGAATGATCCCCTGCTGCAGGCGCACCGCCAACCGCCGTGTTAGGACAAACACCACCCCCACCAACAGCGACACATGAAACCCAGAAGCGGCCAGCGCATGGGCCATGCCGATTTCCCGGAAGGCATCCTGCAAGTCGAAATCCAATTGGGCGGCCCCGGATCCCAGCACCAAGGAAGCCAACAGATTCCCCTGCCGCTCCCCCAATCCAGCAACGAACGCCTCTCGCACCCGCCGCCGCAACACCCAGCCCCCCCAACCTCTTCCCCCCGGCTGCAGGATCACCTCACGGGCGCTGAAGCCGGCAAAAGCCCCCTGGCGCTGCAGGTAGGCTTGAAAATCAAAGCTGCCCGGGTTCAAGGCCGGACTGGGAAGGTACAGGGATCCCGTCAGGCGCACCCGTTGGTTGGGGTGGAGATCCTTGTCCTGGAGGGCCTCAGGGCCGGTGGTGACGTAGAGCTTGCCGCTGACCTGGCGGGCCGTGGAGTCGGCGTTGAGCACCTGCTCTGCTCTCAGCCAAAATTGCAGCCGTCCGCTGCGGGTGGGACGGGGTTCCGAGAGGACGGTGCCCACCAAGTTCATCTGCTGCTGGGGGGCCAACAGGCTGATATCCGTCGGCCCGGGAAAAGGCTGCCGCCAACCCAGGTAATTCCAAGCCAGACACCCCACCAGCCCCATCGCCAGCCAAGTGCGGGCCAGACGCGGTTGCCGCCGGCACAGCAGGGATCCCGCCAGCCCCAATCCCAGCAGGATCCCCCAGCCCCACCCGGCAGCCTGGGGCCAAGCCCGCACCAGCAGGCCCAAGATCCAGCCCAACCCCAGCAGATAGGTTCTTTCCATGTGCCGCAGACCCGTCTGCCCCCCACTGTACCGATGTGGTCAAGCGGGATCCATTGCGTTGTCTTAACCTTGCTCGCCTGCCGAAAGAATTGTATTAAAGGATACTCTTTCTCGACCTTGGCAAAGGGAGTGTAGATTAGGGCTGGTCGCGCCAGCGGGATGTAGTCCTTGGCAGTTTCCTGCGCCGGCATCCTGAAAACGACCCTAAAACGACCCTAAGTTATCTGTCCCCTTCCCCGCTGTTTCCCCTAGACCCTATGCGCATCCGATCCATCCGCGTTCTCAGTGGCCCCAACTACTGGAGCATCCGTCGTCATAAGCTGATTCAAATGCGGCTTGATCTGGAAGACTTGCAGGAGCGACCCACCAACACCATCCCGGGTTTCAAAGAAAGGTTGGAGGCCCTGTTGCCGGGATTGTGGGAACACCAGTGCTCCCGCGGCTGCTATGGGGGATTCTTGCAACGGGTGGAAGAGGGCACCCTCATGGGCCATGTGGTGGAGCATGTGGCCTTGGAACTGCAGACCCTGGCCGGCATGAAAGTGGATTTTGGCCGCACCCGCGAAACCTCCACCCCCGGCACCTACAACGTCGTGTTCGAGTATCAAGAGGCAGAGGCCGGGCGCTTTGCGGCCAAAGCTGCAGTCTACCTCTGTCAGGCTTTGGTGGATGGAGAAGACTACCGCCGCGACCTAGAACTGGACATTCAAGAGTTGCGAGAGATCCGAGAGAACGTCCGCTTCGGCCCCAGCACCCAAGCTTTGCTGGACGAGGCCGCCCTGCGCGGGATCCCCTATCTGCGCCTCAACAAGGGATCCCTGGTGCAACTGGGGTACGGCGTCTACCAAAAGCGCATCGAAGCCACCACCACTGAAAAAACCAGCATCATTGCTACCGACCTGGCCGCCGACAAGCGGGCCACCAAAGAGCTGCTGCAGGACATGGGGATCCCGGTGCCCAAGGGCTATACGGTGCGTCGCCGCAGCGAGTTGGCAGCCACCATCGAGGATGTCGGGGGCTTTCCGGTGGTGATCAAGCCCCTCAACGCCAACCACGGCAAGGGCATCACCGTCAACATCACCAGCCTGGAAGCCGCCGAGATCGCCTACGACGCTGCCAGACAATACTCTGATGTGGTGTTGGTGGAAAAGCACCTGGTGGGGGATGACTACCGCCTGCTGGTGATCAACAACAAGCTGGTGGCTGTGGCCAAACGGATCCCGGCCTATGTGGTGGGAGATGGCCGTTCCACCATTCAAGAGCTGATCGACGAAGTCAACAGGGATCCGCGACGGGGGTTTGGCCATGAAAACGTGCTGACCCAAATCAGCGTTGACGACATGACCCTGCGCATCCTCGAAAGCAAAGGCTACACCCTGGATACCGTGCTGCCCGAAGGAGAACATTGCACCCTCAAGTCCACGGCCAACCTGAGCACCGGCGGCATTGCCGTCGATTGCACCGATATCATCCACCCCTACAACGCCTTCATCGCCGAACGGGCAGCTCAGATCATCGGCCTGGATGTGGCGGGCATCGACCTCATCTGTCCGGACATCACCCAGCCCGTCAACGAAACCGGGGGCGGCATTGTCGAGGTGAACGCTTCTCCGGGTTTGCGCATGCACCTGGCCCCCAGCGAAGGGATCCCGCGCAATGTGGCTGAGCCCATCATCGACATGCTCTTTCCCCCCGGCAGCCACACCCGCATCCCTATCCTGGCCGTCACCGGCACCAACGGCAAAACCACCACCACCCGCCTGATCGCCCACATCCTCAAAGGCATCGGCAAGCGGGTCGGCTTCACCACCACCGACGGCGTTTACATCCAAAACCATCAAATTGCCAAGGGAGACATGACCGGCCCCCACAGCGCCCGCCTGGTGCTCAGGGATCCCACCGTAGAAGTGGCGGTGCTGGAAACGGCGCGAGGCGGCATTTTGCGAGAGGGGCTGGGGTTTCCGGAATGCGATATTGGCGTGGTGCTCAACGTAACCTCAGATCACCTGGGGTTGGGGGATATCGAAACCCTAGAAGACATGGCCCGCGTCAAATCCGTCTTGGTGGAAGCGGTACACGAGCGGGGCTACGCTGTCTTGAATGCCGATGATGGTCTGGTGGCCGCCATGGCCGCCAATGTCAAGGCGACAGTGGCCTATTTCAGCATGAACCCGGAAAATCCCCTCATTCAAAAGCACATTGCTTCCGGGGGCATAGCAGCTGTCTATGAAGAGGGCCACATCTCAATTTTGAAACGGGGCTGGAAACTGCGCATAGAAGATGTAACCAAAATTCCCCTCACCCTCTCTGGCAAGGCCAGCTTCATGATCCAAAATGTGCTGGCCGCTACTTTGGCAGCCTTCCTGCACGGGGTTTCCATCGACGACATCCGCATGGCGCTGGGCACCTTCACCAGTTCTGTAGCCCAGACCCCCGGTCGCCTCAACTTGTTTGATGTAGGGGGCTACCAGGTGTTGGTGGACTATGCCCACAACCCAGCAGGTTACGAAGCCATTCAAAGTACCCTGGAGCGCTGGGATTGCCAACGAAAAATTGGGGTTATCGGCGGGCCTGGGGATCGGCGCAACAGCGACCTACGAGAGCTGGGAGTCTTGGCAGCGCGCATGTTCGACCGAGCCATTGTCAAAGAAGATGATGACCGGCGAGGACGGGAACCAGGCGAGGTGGCCGCCCTAATCCGGCAGGGTTGGGAACAGGAAAAGGCAGGGGATCGCCTGCAGGAAATCTTGGATGAGGCTACTGCCATCGAAACCGCTTTGGAAAAGGCCGAACCTGGAGACCTGGTGGTGATCTTTCCGGCAGATGTGCAGCGCACCATCCAGATCATCACCCGCTTTCAAGACAAGCTCAATCCCAAACCCAGTTACCGTGGCTCCTCCTACAGCATCGGCCCAGATTTGATCTCCCCCAGCCCTGACGTCAAACTGTCTTAGGCTGGCTGCCGACAACTCCAGAGTGCTCTATGGCCTCCATTCCTGGACAGACATCGAGAATTGAGTGGGCGGAGGTGACCCATAAGTCCTCGGCGGCGATATCCTAAGTTTAGGCTGGCGGGGGCGGGTGACTTGTCTTTTGGGAAGCAGCAGGTGTTCGGCTCAGGGGATCCTCGGCTTTTCAGAAGCCTTAACCGTTCTAAAAAAGTCTGAGGGATGGCAGACAGAACTTTGGGGATCCCAAAAGGTCTAAAGACTCCGTCCCGCCGACGCGATGGGAATGTCGTTAGGGTAGTTGTGAATTTGGCAAGGAAAACAGCTCATGGACAGCGCTCTGCTTCAAGCGGCTCGCCAGATTTATCAATTTCATCTGCAGTATCGACCGGAAGTGCTGGAGCAACCTCCGCGGGGGGTAGTTATTCACCGCCGTACCCTGCGAGGGGATCTGATCTTTTCCGAGTTTCCCATTCTGCTGCCCCAGGAAACTTTTATTCCGCTGCAGCAATTGGAGCCGCTGCGGTGAGACACAAGGAGCTACGCTGACAGAGCAGATCCCCCCTTCCTCTTCTGCCTTTGGGAACTCCGTCCCGCCGACGCGATGGGAATCGCTGCCACGCTCAAGGCTCTCCCCTACTGCGCAACGCTCGCGTGATGTGGCTAAGCAACGCTGATGTGAACAGCACCTGGGAGCTGCACCTACTGGGCTGGGTGCTGGTACTGGTACTGGGGGCCTGTGTGGGCAGCTTCTTGAACGTGGTGGTCTATCGCCTGCCGCAGGGCCTTTCTCTGCTCTATCCCGGATCCCATTGTCCAAGCTGCAAGACGCCGCTGGGCCCGACGGAGAACATTCCCATCCTAGGCTGGTTGTTGCTGCGCGGTCGCTGCCGCCATTGTGGAGCGCAGATTAGCTGGCGCTACCCTGCCGTTGAGGCGTTGACAATGGGCCTGTTTGCCCTCAGCATCGGCGCTTTGGGGTTTTCTGCCCAAGGGATCCTCACCTGCGTCTTGTTGAGCTGGCTGTTGGCCCTGGCGCTCATCGATCTGGATACCTTTTTGCTGCCGGAGGAGCTGACCCGTTCAGGCCTGGTGGTGGGGCTTTTGGCCCGCCTGGCTCTGCCGTGGCTACAGGGATCCGGATCCCTGGCTGCTACGGGTCTGTCACTGGTGGCAGGGATTGCAGGAGCTGTGCTGGGCCTCTGGCTGTTGGAGGGGATTGGCCTTTTGGCCCAGTGGGTCTTGCGGCGGGAGGCCATGGGTGGGGGAGATGGCAAGCTGTTGGCTGTGATCGGCATGTGGTTGGGGTGGCAGGGGGTGACAGTCACCCTGCTGCTGGGCTGCGGGTTTGGCCTGGTGGGCAGCCTGCTGGCTATAGGCTTGGGGCAAGCCCGCCTGGGAAAACCCATCCCCTTTGGCCCCTACCTGGCCTTGGGTGGAGGGGTAGCGGCTCTGGCCGGATCCCAACTGGTGGAGGGCTACCTACGCTGGGCCGGATTGGTGGGGTAGAGGGAACGTCCATTCAACATTGGATACTTCATGTTTCGGGATCTATGACTTCAAACTGATCGGGAAAAAGAATGAGATTAAAATATCGAAAACCTCCTACCAAGCTCAAATCCGGAACCGCTAAATCAACCGCATAGCCTTCAGTGGGATCTGAGTAACATTCCACAATGGATCCCTGAGTTCCAGCAGGAATAGTGGTCTCGCTGAAATACTCCTTGACATCTGCCACAGTTTTGACTCTACTGTATGGCTTGATTCTAGAAGTGGTTTTACTCATCATTGTGTACCTCTAGCCAATTGGTGACCAAACGAGGGATTAAACTTTCCTTATCAACCTGCCACACGGTCACTAAAGTGCCTTTTTTCTGATTGAGGCCCAAAATTTCAATCTTGACTCGATAGCGGCTTCCATAGGGTGTTGGAAACGGATCCCCGGCTAAGGCGCAAGGCAGAGCAGCAGTAACCTGTTGCAGAATGTGAGCAAATCCCACCCTTCTTCCCTCTGGTGTACTGACATCATAGCCAAGCTCTGCAAAGGCAATCCACTTGCCTTGATTTCCAGGATTAGCTGGATTCATAGAGTAATCAACGAACTTGGCAGGATCCACTGCTGCTTCAGAAGCCCTGGGCAAGGATCCGGCCATGGTTGCAGCTTTTGCCGACTTCACGTAAGGTCTAAGGACTCCGTCCCGCTGGCGCGAACAGTAGCCCAGACGTCTCACGCTAACCTGAAACAACCATATTAATTACTCCACCCCTTCGATTCTGTCCTCGATCTCCTGATACAGCTCCTGCAGGCGCTCGATATTGGCCTGGGAAGTCTGCCAGTAGCCGCGCCCATGCACCTCTAGCAGGGATCCGACAATGCGCCGGAAGGAGTGGGGGTTGAGGTTCATCAAGCGCTGCCGCATGGCCCCATCCTTGATGAAGGTCTCGTTGGTTTCTTCGTAGATCCAGTTGTCCACCGCACCTGCCGTGGCCGACCAGCCCGAAGTGTTGACCAACCGCTTGGCGATCTCCCGTACCCCTTCGTAGCCGTGCTTGAGCATCCCCTCATACCACTTGGGATTGAGGAGCTTGGTGCGGGCGTCCAGACGGATGGTTTCGCTCAGGGTGCGGATCTGGGCGTTGGGCGTGGTGGTATCCGCCATGTAGGCAGAGGGGGCTTTGCCATCCGGGCGCAGGCTCTGCACCAGCTTGGTGGGATCCGAGTCAAAGTAGTGGCTGACATCCGTCAAGCTGATCTCCGAGGAGTCCAGGTTCTGGAAGGTCACATCCACCGTTTTCAGGCTGGCCTCGAAGAGCTGTCGCATCTGCTGGTTGGGCAGGTTGGAGCCGAAGGCAAAGGACTTGCGGGATAGGTACATCTCCCGCAGCTCGCTTTCATCTTCCCAAGAGCTGTTTTCCACCGCCAGGTTGATGTTGGCCGAGTAGGAGCCAGACGCATTGGAAAAGACCCGCGTCGCCGCCTGTTCCAGGGTCAGCCCCAGCTCTTCTGCCTGCTGCAAGGCGTGCTTGCGCACAAAGTTCAGCTCCGGTGGCTCCACCGCTGCGGCCGCCAGCTTCACCGCCCGGTCGATCAGGTCCATCTGGTTAACAAACAGATCCCGGAATACCCCAGAGCAGTTCACCACCACATCGATTCGGGGACGGCCCAGCTCCTCCAAGGGGATCAGCTCCACCTTGTTCACCCGCCCCAGGGCATCGGGTTTGGGTCGCACCCCCAGCAAACACAGCACCTGCGCCAGGGATTCCCCGTAGGTCTTGATGTTGTCGGTGCCCCAGAGCACCACCGAGATGGTTTCCGGGTACCGGCCACCGTTACTGCTCATCTCGCGAGCCAGCAGCCGTTCCACCACCATCTCCGCCGACTGGATGGCGGCTGCCGTGGGGATGGACTGGGGATCCAAAGCGTGGATGTTGCGCCCTGTCGGCAACACATTGGGGTTGCGGATGGGATCCCCTCCTGGCCCCGGCAAAATGTACTCCCCTTCCAAGGCCCTCAGCAGGGATCCCAGCTCTTGGTCGGCGGTAATTTGCTTCAGGCACTCCTCCAGAAATTCAAACAAGGGCTTCAAAAGATCCGGATCCACCTGTGGGTAGCCCGCCTCCTTCAGGGCCATTAGCCACGGCGCTTGCCGACCCATGTTGAAGAAGTTGAGCTTGGCCACCCTAGAGACCCGCCCCTGGGCATCGGTCTGCTCCTGCACCAGAGCTGCCACTGCCTTTTGACAAGCTTTGTTGATGCGATCCAGCAGCTCCGTATCCGCCAGGTGCCCCCGATCTCGGTTGCGGTAGATCTCGTCGATGTCCCGGCCCAGGCTTTGGGCAAGAATGCGCGGCAGACCCAGGATCCCTTCTTCCGGGCGGTCGATGCTGGCAATGCTCACCAAGGTGGCAATCGCCTCCTCTGCTGTGGGGGGCGCTCCAATGACGTGCAGACCACAGGGCAACAGCCGCGACTCGATCTCCATGAGCTTGGCGTAGATCTTGCCCACCACCGTGTCCCGCTCCTCCAGGCTCAACTGGGCAGCATCCCCCGCAGGAAGATCCACATCCTTATCCAGGTTCACCAGCCGCGCCTTGTCGCAGATGGTGTTAACAATCTGAATGCCGCGCCCCCCTTCCCGCAGGCTTTGGTAAGAGCCGATCAGCTCCCGCAGCTCTTGCAGCCCCTTGTAGAGGCCGGCGTTTTCTGCCGGCGGCGTCAGGTAGCTGATGGTGCAGGCGTAGCCCCGCCGCTTGGCAATAGTGGCCTCACTGGGGTTGTTGGCGGCGTAGTAGTACAGGTTGGGCAGGGATCCAATTAGATTATCCGGATAGCACTCGCCCGACATGCCGATCTGCTTGCCCGGCATGAACTCCAGGGATCCATGGGTGCCAAAGTGCAACACCGCATCCGCCCCCCACACTTTCTCCAGGTAGGTGTAGTAGGCGGCAAAGCCGTGGTGAGGGCTGGCTGACCTGGAAAAAAGCAGCCGCATGGGATCCCCTTCATAGCCGAAGGTGGGCTGCACCCCGATGAACACATTGCCGAAGTGCTTGCCGTAGATCAACAGATTTTGCCCATCGGTATTCAGGTGCCCCGGCGCTGGCCCCCAGTATTGCTCGATGGCTTTCACGTAGGGTGTCAGCGCCTCGTATTCCCGCACCGACAGTTTGGCGGCCACATTCAGCTCCGGGCTGGCGTACTGGGCCTGGGGATCGTGCAGGATGGACTCCATCAGCTCCTGCGGGGTTTTGGGCAGCTCGGGGCCGAGGTCATAGCCGTTGTGGGCCAGGGCCTGCATCACCCGGTGAATAGAGGCAAATACATCCAAGTAGGCTGCTGTCCCCACATTGCCTTTGTCCGGTGGGAAGCTGAAGACGGTGATGGCGATCTTCTTCTCCAGCTTGGGCTTGCGCCGCAAATTGGCCCATTTAATGGCCCGCGCCGCGATCAGCTCGATCCGATCCTGCATGGCATGGGCTTTGCCGGTGGCCGCGTCCCGCCCTGAGAGGATGATGGGATCAATGGCCCCGTCCAGCTCGGGAATGGCAATCTGCAGAGCCACCTGCACCGGGTGTAGGCCCAGATCGCTGCTGGCCCATTCTTCCGTCGATTGAAACACCAAGGGCAGCGCCACCATGTAGGGGCGATTCAGCCGTTGCAGCGCTTCCACTGCTTTGGGGTGATCCTGCCGCGCCGGCCCCCCCACCAGGGCAAACCCGGTTAGCGACACGACCACATCCACAATGGGCGCTGTCTTCTGCGCGTTCCAGAAAAACTCGTTCACTGGCTTGGAGAAATCTAGACCCCCGGCAAACACCGGCACCACCCGCGCCCCGCGCGACTCCAGCTCTTGCACCATGGCCACGTAGTGGGCATCATCCCCCGTCACCAGGTGGGTGCGCTGCAACACCAACCCCACGCAGGGAGCCAAGGGATCCTTCACGTCCTGCGGCAGATCCTCGCGGGCGTTGTACCAATCCAAATACTCCGCCAGACTGGCAAACATCTGGGGTGCCAGGGGGTGCCAAATGCCCATCTCCAAATAGGTGACCGGCTCGGCAAACTGCACCTGATCCCGCATCCCCGGCAGGTAGCGATCCGCCAACATCA
The DNA here is from genome assembly GCF_047461975.1 of Synechococcus sp. R55.3. NCBI lineage: Bacteria > Bacillati > Cyanobacteriota > Cyanophyceae > Synechococcales > Synechococcaceae > Synechococcus > Synechococcus sp. R55.3. Next base: position 13,400 of record NZ_JANSIG010000081.1, read on the forward strand.
GCAAAAAGTTCTCCAGGTTCTCGCGGGATCCCCCCAGCCAATACTGAAAGCTGAGCATGAAGTTGCGGGCATCCTGCGCCTTGTCGAAGGGCAGATACTTCAGCACCTTGGGCAGGGTCTGCAGCAGCTTCAGCATCCCCTCCTGGAAGTTGGATCCCTGCTGGCGCTTGCGCATGAACTGGGCAATGGCGCTCTTGGACTGTCCCAGCTGCGCCATAGAAAAGGATCCCATCTTGTTCAGGCGCATCACCTCCGGCATGGAGGGAAACACCACCACCGCATCCAGCCGTTCCCGCAGGGGCTCTACCGCCTGCACCACCTTCTGGGCAATGTCCTCGATGAAGATCAAGGATCCAATAAAGACATTGGCCGTTTCCAGATCCCGCCGAAAAGCCTCATAGCCCGCGGGATCCCGCAGCTCCTCCACCAGGTAGCCGGCCAGCTCCACCGCCAGCTTGGAGTTGTGGGCATTGATGCGCTGCGCAGCCGCCGTCAGGGCACTCTGATATTGCGGCTCCAACACCACATACACCACCTTCATCAAGCGGCGATCCCCTACCTCGGCAGGGGTAACGTGGCGGGTGATGGGCTTAACCAGAGTAAACATGCGGTCGCTCTCCGTCGTGCAATGCAAAAATTGGGTAAACCGGGGAAAGGATTCCGTCCTGCTAACGCGAAAGGACTCCGTCCCGCTGACGCGAAAGGACTCCGTCCCGCTGACGCGAAAGGACTCCGTCCCGCTGACGCG
>NZ_JANSIG010000082.1:0-12465 GCF_047461975.1 Synechococcus sp. R55.3
CCTGCTCAGAGATAGGCAGGATGCGATCGCTTCTTTCCTGAACCATGTTCAGGAGAGTTCAGCGTGAATGTATCAGACAGGCAACTGCCCTTGAAAAGGCTTGAATGAGAACTACAGCCATCACTTGCTCTCGCCCGCCGCAGCTTAATTTTCCTCCCCAGCGCTGGCTGTGGAGTTGCTTCGGGGCCATGGCCATAACAGCTCTCACGGCTGTTGCAGCTTGGGCCCGGCCTGTGTTGGAAGTACGCATGACCCTGGGTTTGCCCATCAGCCCCAACTACTGGTACGTGGTGGCCCTCAGCCGGGCCGGTAGCCCCGGTCCCACCGCCAACTTGGTGGATCCCAACGTCCGTGTGGGGCCCAACGAGTACACCTTTGTGCGGGACTGGGATTACCTCATTCGGGTTACCCCCCTCAACGAAGAGTCGGTCTTGCAGGCCACCATCCAGCGGTTTGGAGAGCCGGAACGAGAGTTTGCGGTCGGCTTTAACCAGGTACGGGTCAATCGCCTCACCCGCGACCGCGATACCCTCAACTTCCAGATCGATATCTCCGAGCTGCAGGGTCTCGATGGGCGGGATCAAGATATTCAGGTGGCTCTGCTCACCGCTCGCGCCCCCTTCCGTGTGGCCCCCGAAGAGACCAATCTGGCCATTGATGCCACCCGGGGAGATTTGCCCAACTTCTATCGCCTCAGCCTGTCCAATCAGCGGCAGGTGGTTGTGGATGATCCCCAGCGACAAGAGACGGTGCGCCGCAGCCGCGAATTGATCCAACAAAGTGGCTCCGGAGCTGCCCTCACTCGCGACCTTATCGAGGGCGGGGCTTTGGAGATTTTGGCCGCCAACATCCTCACCTTCGAGCTGCGCCTGGTGGATCGCTAGAGAGGGATCTCTTCCCATCTGACATCTGCCCAAGACCGTTCTTGCAGCCCGGCAGAGCCTCAATCCCTCAATAGTCGTTCCAAGTTGCCGTGAACCGGCCCATTGGCTTCCCTCTACCCTTGGGAGAAAGGCTCGGGGATCTCAAGCGATTGGAAAAACTCCTTCTCCTGGAACGGGTGCAGGATCCAACATCACAAACAAAAACGACTCCAGCCCTGCCAGGTAGGTGAGCACCTCCTCCTGGGCCGCTTCCGGCTCTAACGTGTTGACCTGAGCTGCCTGCTCAATCATGGCCTTCACCGGCGTTGGCCCCTGCAACAGGGATCCCAGCCAGGCCATCTGAGGAGCTGGAATGGTTAGGCGTCCATAGCTAGCCCCCGGCCAATTCATGGCAAACTCCAGCTTCTTCTCGTAGGCTTTGGCGAAGTTTTGGCGAAATTCGACGTTGTCGGTCAGGATGGGGTTAAGCTGCACCCTGCCCCCCAGCCAATCGGCGTCGCTCCAGGGCAAGACCAAGGAAGAGCCGGGGTGTTCCGCCCAAAAGTCAATGAGGCGATGGTTGGGGTAGATCAGCTCATAAAAGTGATTTTGATCCGCAGGCGAGAGCTTGTCCAACTCAGCTTGCAACCAGGGGGGCATGGCCCTCTCCTTGAACAAAAGCGCCGGATCCCAGTCGGCATAGTCCACCAGACAAACCAGGCCCAGCTCAGCTTCCTCGAGCATGCGCATCAGGTCGGGGATCAGGAAGCCCTTGTCTCCTGGCAAGAGGTAGTTGGCCCGGATGTTGGTGTCGTCTTTGTAGATCTCAGGGTTCCAGCGCAGGGCTGCCCGCATTTCGTCCGAGGCCAAACTGGCCATGAATTCCCGTACCCGCTGACAGGCCTCAGGAGTGGGTAGATCAAACAGCCCCAGCAGCCGAAACGCCTCTTGTAGGCGAAAGATCACCTCCCGCTGGTAGGCGTGGTGCAGGTTGGCCCGCAGGATCCCGTCAGGTTTGAGAACCCGCTTGAGGGCTTTTAGCCCCGCCACCGGATTGTCCAGCAGATAGAGCACATCGTTGAGGCTGATGAAATCAAATTCCAGCCCCAACTGTTCGATGTCCAATAGGTTGAGAACATGGAGCTCCACCTCCCCGAAGCCGTGGTAGCGCAAGCGTCGCTCCGTCACCCGTACCGATTCTGCTGACAGGTCGCACACCACCAGCCGCGCCCCTGGATTGGCCTCCGCCAGGATCAACGTTTCCCAGCCCGAGCCGCAGCCAGCATTCAAAATGAGAGCGCCTTCGCTGGGCACAATGGCGCGGGTGCGGGCGTATTGGGCGGTGGTCAAACTTAGGCGGTACAACCCGTCAATGGCGTTGCGGCCCGAGGCCTCAATGGAAACATTGGGGTAGGGCAGTTCTTCGTACAGTTGCCGCAAAGATTCCGCAGTGCTCCGCACCGCTGACCCGAACGAGCTGCTGGCCATAGGGCTCCACACCGCTACCGTGAAGGGATCCGCTGCAGAAAGCTGCCCCCTATCCTACCCGCGATCCCTCCCCCGCAGGAATGCCTCTAAGGCCGCAGCCAGGGTTTCATTCCCCTGGAGATCCAACCCATCCGGCCTCTGGGGCGGGTGGGCGGGATCCCGCAAAAAGTCCCAGGATCCTTGAAAAAACTCCTCTGGCGAGAGAATGCGATGCCAGCCATAGCGCCGCAAACCCTCAACCAGCAACGGTGACTCAGCAAACCCAGAGCGGGTAACACAGGCCATAGGTGTGCGGCTGCGCAGGGCCTCCGCCAAAGTGCCATAGCCCGGCTTGGACACCACCCAGCGGCAGAGGGGCATCACATCCACCGGTCGCCACACCCGCCCATCCAAAACCCGCAAGTTGGGCAAGGGGGGAGCCTCCCAATCAAACGTGAGAAACTGCCAGTCGGGAAAATCTTGGAGCCGCTCGTAAGGAAACCCCTGCACCCCCAGCCCGCCAAAGGTAAACAAAGCCCTGGGTTGCTCCGGGTGTAACCCCAACTGGGCGGCGACCTCTTCTGGTGGGTAGCGGGGATCCGATCCCGTCAGCCCCACCTCCCGCTGATGCGGGAAGGCGCTAGTGCTCCGCACCGCTGACGCGACCATGCTCTCGCTAAAGGGCAGGCGAAACAGAAGGTCACATTGCCCATAGAGCTCCCGAACCCAGGCCACAAACGGTTGAAACTCCGGGCCATACTCCTGATAGATGAAATCCCAGCCAAAATTACTGGCCATCCAGCAGGGGATCCCGGCAGCCTGGGCAATGGCTACAGCAATGGGCGGCACATCCGCCAACACCAAAGGCACCCCCTGGGCTCGAATGAAATCCGCTTCTTCCCGAATAAGCTCCGCAGCGCTGGCTTTGAACGCCTTGAGGGCGGCCAACGTAGTCGGCAGATCGGCCTGTAGCCCATCCGGCTGCACCACCCCCACATCCAACGCCCGCGGTCGATGGAGAAACTTCCCCTCTACATAGCGCTCCAGGAGCCAGCGGGGTGCCGGCGTGACCAAGATGGGCAGAACATGGGGATCCCGCCGCAGCAAAGCATTCACGACCGCCGCCAGACGGGTAACGTGCCCAAACCCGTGAGCTGTTGCCGCCACATACAGAGGAACGGGATTCATTGTGCTCTGCACCGCTAACGCGATAGGACTCCGTCCCGCTAACGCGATAGGACTCCGTCCCGCTGGCGCGAACGCAACCGCCTCAGGACAGAACAGGATCCGCGGGGGGCTTTTCCCTATGGGATCCCCACAGGTTACTCGCCAAGATCAAGCCCAGGCCCACCACAGATCCCAGCGCAATCGTCTCGCCCAACAGCACCGCAATCAACCCCAACGACAAAAAAGGCGTCACATACACCCAGTTGGCCAGGGATCCCCGATGGCCCGCCAACTCCAGAGCCCGCAGCCAAAATACAAAAGTCAGGCCCATCTCCGCCAGACCAATGTAAGCCGCCCAACCCAGCCCCGCAACTGTCCAAGAGACCTCCTGCAACGGCAGCAGCAGCAGACCGTAGAGGCTGCCAAAGAGAAACCCCATGAATAGTTTCAGCACCGCATCTCGCCCATCCCGCACATTGAGCAGCCAGTAGAGCGCCCAGAGTCCAGAGCTGCCCACCGCCAGCAGCACCCCCCAGGGATCCTCCACCTGCAAGGTGCCCCAGGATCCCCCCGTAGCCACCAGCACCACTCCCAGCAGGCTCACCCCCAAGGCCAACACCAGCCGCCAGCGAAAGCGCTCTCCCAACAGCGGCACCGCCAGAAGAGCCAGCACCAGCGGCCAAGTGTAATTCAGAGCCATCGCCGCCTGAGCCGACAGACGGTCATAAGCCTGGAACAACACCCCATAGTAGCCAAGGGGGTTGAGCAGCCCCTGAAGAGCCGATAGGCGGACTTGGGATCCCTTCTGCCTGCCGATCAACCTCGCCCGCCCTGTAACCACCAAAACGATCCCCAGGATCAGGCAAGAGCTAAAGGCCGAAAAAATCAGCAGAACCGTCGGCGACAGGTACCGCAACCCAAACTTAAAAGCGCTGGCAGCCGTGGCCCAGCCCAAGATGGCCGCCGCCAAGTAAACATAGGCTCGCCAGGGATCCCTAGGCATCAAAAGCTGTCGAGATTGCTGTCCTCTGGCTTCGACTTAGCTCCGGTGGGAAGGCCCAGCCGCGGTGCCACCACCCAGGCATAGAGCAGATAGCCCAGCCCCGCCACCACTGCCCACCTGAGAACGGTGCCGAAAACCCGGAAGAACAGCCCGACCAGAAGAATACAGCCCAGAATGGCGAAGACCGTCACCAGTGGACGCCCCCAAGTCTCAACCCAAGCTCGGACGGCACTTTTCCCCTGAGACGCAACGGATGTTCCTGGATCCCCAGAGGCCGCCGCCGCTTGCTCCAGTTCACGCTCAAGCTGTTTCAGCCGTTCTTGTTCTGAGAAAGAGAGATCGGACATAGAGAGCAGTCTCCAGCGGTGTCACCTCCATCTTACGAGCTGCTCCCGAAGATGGGCAGACTAAGCCCGCGCCGAAGGGATCTCCTGAACCATAGCCCGGAACACATCCAAAGCCGGGCCAGGGCGACGGTTAGGACGCGGAGCCGAGATCTCATTGGGCACAAAAGGCTTCTCCACCACCACCTTGGGCTTGTTGGCAGGAGCAGTTGCTGTAGCCGCAGGAGCAGAGCTGGGAGAAGCTGGTGCAGAACGAAAAGGCCCGGTAACAAAATCCACCAAGCCGCCGAAGAGAATGCCGAAGAAGGAGAACAGGCCGCCGAAAAGCTTCTTGAGGATACCCATAGCTAATTGCAAAGAGATGAGGTGAGAACTTGTCGATGTTGAGAACTTGTCGATGCTATGTCGATGTTGTGAAGTTATACAACTCGACCTTCATTATTGTTAAAAGGTAGCCTCTTGGCCATGAGTAGATATACTCCTTTTCTTAGGCCTGGGGATCCCCCACCCGCCTGCCCTCGGCGTCAAATCGCTGTAGGGGTAGGGTCAACTCCAGCTCCTGCAGTTCCAAAGGCTGAGGGATCCCTCTACTGCGCCCCAAAGCAAAGCCATCCGCCGCTGCTGGATTCACCTCATAGCCGATATCTGCCATTGCTCCCACCGTGAGAATGCTCAAGGGGTTGGCTACCCCCCGGTCGATGCGGCTGGTCATCAGCTCGCGGCCCAAGACGCTCTCCCGCCAATGGGAATCTCGGGATCCCTCCCCAAACTCGTTTTCTAAAGGAACAGAGGGCGCGTTTCCTCCCAGCGTGGCGAAGGCGCTGACCGCCCTGGGGCCGATAAAGCGGGGATCATAGCCAGGGGGCGTAGGCTGATCCCGTCCCACCAAGCCCACCGTTAGCCCCTTGGGATCCCAGACGATGGGCAAGAAGCCCAAGGCATGGCCCAACTCGTGCAGGGCAGTAATGGGCAGATCCCCTCGTTCTTCCAGGGCAGATAGATTTTGACTGTTGAACAGAACTACGGAGTAAAAAGGCAGACCATTAGAGGCCCGTACAAAACAGGGAGCAGCTCCCCCCAAAATTCGCTCGTCGCCGAGGTTTCTGGCCCGCACCTCCACCAACAGATCGTCGATGGGGAAATTGAGTGGCGTGCTGGGAAACCCTCGATCGCATTCGTCGGCCCGAATGGTGGTGGGGGGCAGATCCGGCTGGTCACCAACGATGATCTGTTGCCAGCGCAGAGCGGCATTGCGGACGATCGACTGCTGGGTGGGGGTGAGACTGTTGTCGGGAAAGCGAACGTCAATGGTGAACTGGGAAGCAGGCGCAGTCGTTGGCGAGGGCAAAGAGGTAGGAACGACAGTCGGAGTAGGGGTGAGAACGACAGTTGGAGTAGAAGTGGGAATGACGGTTGGAATGGGAGTGGGAATGACACTCACAGAAGAGGAGCCACCACTTCCCCCGCAGGCCTTGAGCGCCAGTACCAGAAGCACAGCCACCAGGGATCCAAGCAGGCGCAGGCCCCACACTCTGCCCAAAAGCAGTCGCTGCCTTGAATTCACACCACCTCCCAAAAAGCCCCATGACCCAAGTGGATCATACCGGCTGCAACCATCCTCCCGAGCATGATTTGCGTCACACCGCACCGGTCAACTTCAAGGCCAGGAAGAGATGGGTTTGGAGGTCTATATTTTCAGGTCAGGATCTCTCAATCTGAGGAGTCGGAAGAGTTTTCCTCTTCTATGCCCCAGCCCGCAGCCAAAACATCCACCGCTGCCCGCAGCGCCTGGTTATCCCCCAAGAGCTCCTCGGGATCCGAACGCGGCTCCACCAGGGGAACCAAGCGCAGAATACGTCCGTCCTGAACCAAGTCGATAACCACGCCCGGCTGCTCCTTGCCCAGGTTGGCAATCTCTTCTTCGGAAGCGGGATCCCGCAGACAGGCATAGTCAAAGCTGTTCACATTTAAGTAGAGGCTACGGTTTACCACCAGTGTGGCAGCAGTGGGATCCTGAAAAACATCCACCACGCAGCCTTCCCCTTGCTTCCGCACTGAGCCATCGACGATATCGAAGTAGCGAACACGGGCCAAATCGGATAGGAGTCGGTAAATATCCCGCTTGTTCACCAAAGTTCCCGTATTCACAATACAGGGGGCACAGGGATGAGTGTCTGTCATAGAGCAGTCGGTCTCGAAAGGTCAACAGATTGAGAGTAGGCAAAAGGAAAGCAACATCAACAGTGTCTGCAAACTATCTCCGAAAACATCAGTCCTCGGCAATTCTAGGCGCGGTTATAGCTGACAAGCAACAGAGACCCCAACTTAATCCCTAACTTCACAAAAACTTTAATCGGCTAAAGAGGGAAGAAGTAGCCTGCCCTGCCTTACCAAGTTAAGCCACTGCAACAACAGAACAACTCCCTCCATTTCGCCTACCCAGGGCTCAAACTGCTCTTGGGGAAAACTCAGTCATAACTTTGCTTTTATCGACTCTATCACAGCCTTCCCGAAAAGGGCACAGGTCACTACTAATCACTACTAAGGTGCAATCTCCAGGCAAAGGCAACAGAGGTTTGGCAGGGTTTTACCTACATCTTGTGGGAAGGTGAATAGCCGAGCGGCTTTAGACTCTAGATATCGCAGATGGGCCCCGAACAGACCGTCTTCGATTCAGAACTCTCCCCTTGGCTTCTTAGGAAGGATAGCATAGGACACCAAGCCCGCTGCCTAGAAATAGCGTTGACTCTTCGCCAGAGACGACTTCTGCCATGGCAACCACTCCCCAACGCCAGACCCTGCCGGTTGTCGATTTTGCCGCCTTTCAAAACGGAACGGCAGGTGAGCGGGAGCAGTTTGTCCGCCAGGTGGGGGAAGCGCTGCAACAGATTGGCTTTTTTGCCTTGGTCAACCATGGCCTATCGCCGGAATTGATCCGGGAAGCCTATGAAGCCGCAGAAGCCGTTTTTCTTTTGCCAGAGCCAACCAAGAGAGCCTATGAGGATCCGGCGCTGCTGGGGCAACGAGGGTACACCCCCTTTGGCAAAGAACACGCTAAAGATCATCCCTATCCTGACATGAAAGAGTTTTGGCACATCGGGCGCGAAGGGGATCCCCACCTTCCTGCCAACATCTGGCCTCGGGAGGTGCCCCAATTTCGCAGGGTGATGGTAGAGCTGTTCGCCCAACTGGAAACCTGTGCCCAGGGACTGTTGCAAGCGATCTCTCTGTATCTGGGGGAGCCTGCCGAATACCTGCCCAAAGCGGCGGAAGGAGGAGCCAATCTCTTGCGGGTGATTCATTATCCGCCCCTTCCCGCTGAAGCCCCTCCCCAGAGTTTACGAGCTGCAGCCCATGAAGACATCAACTTGATCACGCTCTTGTGTGAAGCCACCGCGCCAGGGCTAGAACTTCTGCAACGAGATGGATCTTGGCTGCCCATTTCGGCTCTGCCCGGTCAGATCATTGTCGATGCCGGGGATATGCTGCAAAACCTCACCAATGGCCTGCTGCGCAGCACCACCCATCGGGTGACCAACCCCGACAACCCTCAAGAATGCCGCTTTTCCATTCCCTTCTTTGTGCATCCGCGGCCAGAGGTGGATCTCACGCCCTTGCCGACTTGTGTGGCCCGCACCGGCGGGATCCCTCGGTTCCCTTCCCTGACTGCCGGAGAATACTTGGCCCAGCGGTTGAGGGAAATCGGCCTGGCCGAGGCAGGATCCCCGCCCCAGCATTGATCCCAACTGGGGGTCTCTATGTTTCGGATCCCGGCCTTGCCCTACGAGTATGAAGTTCCCGGCCTGTCTCAGTTGGCCCTGGTGATCATCGATATGCAGCGAGATTTCCTGGAGCCGGGCGGCTTTGGGGAAATGTTGGGCAACGATGTCACCCAACTGGGATCCATTGTGTCCACCCTGAAGGGGCTGCTGGACTTTTGTCGTCAGAAGGGCCTAACCATCATTCACACCCTAGAGGGTCATCAGCCAGATCTCTCCGATTGCCCGCCCAGCAAGCGCAAACGCGGCAAGGGATCCCTGACCATTGGGGACGAAGGCCCTATGGGGCGGATTTTGATTCGCGGAGAGCCGGGCAACACCATCATCCCTGAGCTTGCTCCGCTTGCGGGAGAGATCGTCATCCCCAAACCCGGCAAGGGGGCTTTCTACGCCACCGAGCTGCAAGCAATCTTGCAAAAGCGCGGCATCACCCACCTGCTGTTCAGCGGAGTAACCACAGAAGTCTGCGTGCAAACCACAATGCGCGAGGCCAATGACCGCGGCTATGAGTGCCTGCTGGTGGAAGATTGCACCGCCAGCTACTTCCCAGAGTTCAAGCAAGCCACCCTGGAGATGATCCGGGCGCAAGGGGGCATCGTCGGCTGGACGAGTTCTGCTCAGAACATCCAAAAAGCGTTATCGGGTTTACAGTGAGTGTGAATAACCCAACAAGCGTGAGGCTGAACCGATGACACTGGCTCAGGAGGCAACTGCCCAAGTCCCCGCCTTTTGCGAAGGGATCCAGTACTTCGGGGATCCCTGGCCGGAATTCGACCGCCTGGGCCAGGCCCCTGCAGTGGATGCCGGCACCGGGAAACTGAGGGATCCCGGCAGTCGTATGGCCGCCTACCAAACCTTGCTCTATGCCGATGCCTTGCGCTACCTCACCCTGCAAATGACCGCTAGCAAAGCCTCAGGCCACCCAGGGGGATTTGCCAGCCAAGCAGAAGCCTATGCCGCTCTGGTGTACCTGGGCCAGAAGAACATCCCCACCGAAGTTGGGCACCACGCGCCGGGCTTTTACGCGGCCATGTTTTTGGATGGATCCCTGGCCGAGATGGGCATCCACACCGTCGCCGACCTGCGGGCCCGTTTTCGAGAGCGGGAAGGGCTGTTGGGTCACCTCTCTGGCTACATTCCCGGACTGCTGGCGCCGGCTGGGCCGCTGGGGCAGGGGCAGCACTTTGCCATGGCGGGGGCATTACTCTACCCGGATCGCCTCTTCCCGGTCACGATTGGGGATGGCGGCCTGGGAGAGCCCTATGTGATGAGCTCCATGATTCACTTCCACACGGCTTTCCCGCAGCGCACCAACTTCCTGCCGGTGCTGGTCTGGAACGGCTACAGCCAAGAGCACCACAGCATGATCTCCACCGCCAGCAACGCCCAGATGGCCGAGTATTGGCGGGGCAACGGCTTTGAGAAAGTGATTCTGGTGGACGCCAAAGACTTCGACGATGCCCAGCAGCCCGGCCCCTATGTCGATAGCACCCAGTTTTCCCTGGAAGCCCGCATTGCCTTTGCCCAGAGGGTGCTGATCGAAATGGAGCGAGCCATCCAATCAGCCCTGAGCGGACAATTAACGGTTTTCATCCTCAAGCAACTGAAGGGGGCTGGGGTACATGCCAAGGGATCCAAGTCCCACAACCTCTACGGCCACCACACCCTGGATCACCCGGACATTGTGGCGGCTCTGCGGGCGCGGGCCTTACATCCGGCAGCTTGGGCCCTGGTGCGACAGAACTGCGAGCGGGCCGCCGGGGGGCCAGCCGCCAAAGTGGCGGTTACAGAGTTCGTTCGGCCCCTTCCACCTCTGGGATCCCTAAACCTAACGGAGTTTCCCCTGGGGGACAAGCAGGTTTCCACCACGGCCATCGGATCCCTGGTGGTGCAGGTGGGGCAGAAAGATCCCGACTTTTTGGTGGCCAATGCCGACGGCAACGAAGCTTCCGGCATCGCCAATGTGAACCAAGGTCTCAAGGTGATTCACCCCACGGTGGATCCCCTCTACAACCAACAGCCCCAAGGACAAGTCTATGAGCCCCTGAGCGAAGATGCCTGCGCAGGACTGACGGCGGGCCTGGCGCTCTTCGGCGGACGCTCCCTGTGGTGCTCCTACGAGTCCTTTGCCGTCAACGGCCTACCCATCTGGCAGACAGTAACCCAAGCCATGGCGGAGCTGCGCCGGCCCACCCCCTCGGCCATTGCCCTCTTCACTGCCGGCGCTCTGGAACAGGGGCGCAACGGCTGGACCCACCAACGCCCGGAAATTGAAGCCTACCTGGCGGCCATGATGCGCAACGGCAACATCTTTCCCCTCTTCCCGCCGGATGCCAACTGTGCCCAAGCTGCCTACGAATGGGCCCTATCCACCTGCAACAAAGGGATCCCTATCATCGCCAGCAAAACCCCCCTGCCCATCCGCACCACCCTCGAACAAGCCCGCCAAGCAGTAGAGCAGGGCTGCATCGTCCTTCAGGAACTTCCTGGATCCCGCACCGTGGTCTTTGCCGTGGTGGGGGATATGATTCTCCTGCCCGTGTTCGAGGCGGCTGAGCAGCTCCAAGCCCAAGGGATCGGCTGCAAAATCGTCTCGGTGATTAACCCCCGCCGTCTGTATCGCCCCGGCGACGTGGCTTGGTCCACCTGTGCTCAGCCAGATGGGGAATTCATGTCCGACCAGGAGTTTGCCGCTTGGTTTGCCGGCGAGGCCCTCATTGGGGTAACAGGCGGATCTAGCCTGATGCTCGAACCCTTGATGTTGCGCTATGCCGGCCCGCGGGATTTCTTCGCTTGGAAACGCGGGGAAACCACCGCCACCCCCGCCGAATTGATGGACTACAACGGCCTGACAGCTCAGGCACTGTCAGAACGAGCCAAGCAACTGCTATGCTGAGGGCAAGCTTTCAATCTACCAAGGGATTACCCCAGTTTCACACTTCGAGAAGTTCTAAGTGTCAGTTTTTTGTTTACCTTTGTCGTCCTATGGCCAGTGCTAACTCTCTTCGGGAGAAACTTGAGAAAATATCTCCTAGCGAAAAAACTGAGCAAGTTATTGTCCAGTATTTTGCCAACCCTCTCCTCTACGAGCTGGGCTTTGACGATCTAGAGATTAGACCTCAATTTGAGACAGGCTGTGGAAAGGTAGACTTTGCAGCACGGAAGAATACGGAAGCTACGGATATTTTTTATAACTCCCAGAAAAATCCATATCTTTTTTTAGAAGTCAAATCTAGAACATATGACCTCAGTGAAGGCTCTTCCACTTACGAAGAAGCAGTAGATCAAGTAAAAGGATACCTATCTAGAGAGCGCTCTAAGTCTGCAAAGTGGGGAATAATCACAAACGCGAGTTACATCCAGATCTGGAGGAAGCATGGAAAAGTCGTCCACCCTGCTACAGCAAACTTATCCATTAATCCAGATAACATTGAGACCATAGTACGTGATTTGCGAAACAAGCTAGAAAACTATGAGCGTGCCTTGACTATATGTGTGTACAATAACAAAGGAGGCGTAGGCAAGACAACGACTGTCATCAACTTGGCAGCAGCACTTGCAGCAAAGGGAAAAAGAGTCTTAGCTGTTGATTTTGATTCTCAGGGAGACTTGACAAGAAGTTTTGGCCTTTCTCCTGGAGAGATTACGCTAACACAATGCTTGAAAGATCCAAAGATAGATGTTCATAGTATTATTCAATCGCTTAGCTATCCAATCAATAATAGGTTCCCCTATATCTTTGACTCAACTCTCGACATTAGCTTTGACATTATCCCAAGAGACCCTGAGCTGGAGACGTTGACCGACAGCCAGTCGCTAGCATATATCCAAAAGGGAACCCG
>NZ_JANSIG010000082.1:12565-13997 GCF_047461975.1 Synechococcus sp. R55.3
GACATTATCCCAAGAGACCCTGAGCTGGAGACGTTGACCGACAGCCAGTCGCTAGCATATATCCAAAAGGGAACCCGACGCCTTCGAGATCTGATTGCCCCTCTTCGCAATGAGTATGATTACATCCTAATCGACTGCCCAACTCAATGGCTTTACTTCAGCCAAAGTGGTGTTTTTGCTGCCGATGTTATTTTGATACCTACCCGCCCCAACGATCTGTCTTCCCTGAATAATGCTGTTAGAGTAATCACCAAGTTTATTCCAGAAACTGCTAGGTCACGACAGGATGGTGGCCCTATTGCTTTGCCTACCTTTTTCAACGGCGTCTCTTCGGGAAGTGAATACACTATTAAACTAGCTAACGAAGAGATAGATAAGCTTATCAAGCAGGAGAAAAGTGTAGATCTACGTCCATATTTCTGGCCGCATTTTAAGAAAGGTAATGAAGACAAAAGCATTTTTAGGATACCTGACTATGCAGTGATATCCTCTGCAAGCTTTGCTCGAACTCCTGCCGTCTTTAAGCGCAGGAGAGTTTTAGAATACTACCAGAGTCTTGCCCGTGAGTACTTTATCGATGAGTGAGTTTTCAGATCTAGGTAGGTTGGTTAACTTACCCCTTGAGAGCATTACGCCCGCCGATGGGTTTTCTGCTCCCTCCTTCCTTGTTGCCGCAGCCGCAGATCAGCTAAGGGCGACAGGAGGACACAACTGGGTTCCTCTGCTGGTGGCCGAGGCTGGCGACTATCAGTACAAGGCCATTGGTAACCATTTTGTCTATGCAGTTGCTCAAGAAGCGGGACTGGAAAGGCTATGGTGTATCGTTGTCGATCCTGATCCAGAGCAGGTTAAGCAGGCCCAGATTCTCGCCAAAGAAATTGTTCCGAAGGTAAATTTGACCAATACATCGAGAGAGACTATCTTGGCTGCGCTAAGATACCTAGCCGAGCGACCCAGCAGTCCCCTCAAGGGAGTCGATGTAACCATTGCAGCTGCCCGGATTGCAGAGGCGGATAGAAGTTGGTGGCAGGACTTAACCCCCATAACCAAGCTTGGGTGCAAAATTACGCGAGGCAAAAAACTGGATGCCCTATCGGAAGTATTTTTCGTAACTCCTACAGCGTTGCCCCCTACTCTGAAGAAATCATCCAAGAGATCTGTGGCATCCGCTGGCGCGAAGAAAGCGACCTCAACTCGCTCGCGGAAAAAAACAGAGGGAGAGAGCTGAAAGGGATCCCTTCAAAAACATATTCTCCTCTCCACATCACCGAGGCCCGACTCCGCTTGCTGTGGGATGCCTGCCTCAAGCCTCCCTTTGAATGGCTACTGCCACCCAAACAGCCTTGGCCGCTCTCAACAACAGCCTCCATGGCAGGTATGCTCTGCTTACCTAGGACGACCGGATCCATCTGGAGCTCATGCACAGGATGAT
>NZ_JANSIG010000083.1:0-13114 GCF_047461975.1 Synechococcus sp. R55.3
CAATGACTTTTGCCAAACCGCCTAAAGCTCAGTAAATTCAGCAAAGTTCAGGGTTTTGGGGGTTAGAGGCATGCTCCCTAAACGCTCGGCGCCGCTTCCGCGACCATCCCTGGCTCCTTTCCCTCTGGGAGAGGGGGCAATGCAAACAACTGTAGATTTGTACAAACAACTGTAGATTTGTACTGAGATGATCTTGAGAGTTTTGGACTAGAGCTGGGTGGAGCTCTCCTAAGACTAGGTAGCCCGTAGCTGCACCGGCATAACCAAATAACAGAGCCGCATTGCCCCAAGGGGCTTCCAGATGGCCGGCTGCGTGGCGCCGTTTAGCTCCAGGCTCACCTGCTGCGTATGAAACACCCTGAGGGCATCCAGCAGGTAACGCACATTGAAGGCCAGCTCCAGGTCAGGACCAGACATCTGCACTGGCAACGATTCCTCGCCACTGCCCACATCGGGCGCCTCGGTGCTGATGCGCAGGGTTTGGGTTGCGGCAGAAAGATTGAACTTGACGATGTCGTTTCTTTGGGCAGCGAGTACTCCCACCCGCTCCAGCGACTCCATCAAGGGCCGACGCTCCAGGGTTACCTGCCGCTCAAATTGCTTGGGAATTAGGCGGTTGTAGTCGGGATATTGGCCCTCCAAGAGACGGCTGGTAATCCGCTGTTGGCACTGGGTTTTGCCGGCGCGAGGGGGCAGCACAAACTGCACCTGGGATCGGTCAAACCGCAATTCCACCGTAGAGGCCGCGGTCTGGGTGTCGAGGATGCGCTCCACCTCTCGCAAAGTGCGAGCGGGAATGGTGAAATCCAACCCTATTTCCCCATGGGCCGAAGCAACCGGGATCCCTTCGGCCTCCACCTGCACCATCGCCAGACGGTGCCCATCGGTGGCTGCAAACTCCAGGCAAGGGGGATCCCCCGCCAAGAGCTTGACATGCACCCCTGTGAGCACCTGCTTGGTCTCATCTCCAGAGGCCGCAAAAAGGGTTTGGCCGATCCCCTGCAACAGGCTCTCGATGGGCAGCTCCAGAGCCTGAGCTGTCGGGCTTTCCTCCCCCGCAAAATCGCCATCTGCGTCGGCGGTGCGGAGCGATATTTCCGGTAGGGTGGGGTACTCTTCAGCCGACATGCTGCGCACTTGGTACTGGCCGGCTGCCGACATGAGAATCACAGGGGCACTCTCCTGGGCTTGGCTGCTCGCGTCAAGAGTCACTGGGCCGCTGGGCAGACGGCTGACGATGTCGCTGAGCAGCTTGGCCGGCAGGGTGGTGCGACCGGATCCCCTGACCTGAGCCTCGAACTCGCTGCGAATGCACAAGTTCAAGTCAAAGGCAGTGAGGGCAACCCGTTGAGTTTCCGCATCGACCTCTACCAACACGTTGGCCAAAACGGGCAGGGCGGGGCGGCTGGCCACAGCCCGTCCAACGGAAGTGAGGTGGTGGCTGAGATCGGCTTGCTCGCAGGTGAAGCTAAAACCCTCCAGCGGCGCGTCAACAGCTTCGTTAAAGCGGCTCTCCCCACAATAGGGAGCTGCAGTCTTGCTGCTGCGCAACACCGGCGCGAACGACTCGGTTTCCGATTCTCGATCCACAGGACGCTGAGCTTGCACCATGGGGGGCACTTGAGGGCTGCACACGCAGATCCTACACCGACTGCCCCGGTTGGATCCCTGCCCTTGCAGACAAGTTTTGGAAAATTTGCCTCGCGCGTAGGACAGATCTGAAATTTCGATCCCTGCCTAATTTAATTTTTTGATCTAGTAGTAGTAGGGGCTGTGGAAACTGTGGAAAGTGATCGTCAACACCTTGTGCCATGAGCTTTTGAGCCTATTCCCCACCTGTGGAAAAACTGTGGATAACTTGGCCACTTTTCCACAGGGTATTTATACCTGTTAATAACTTGGGGGTTTTTTCCACAGGTTTTCCACAGATTTTCCAGGTTTTTCCACAGGTTTTCCACAGGCTAATGTTATGGTTTTCTGACAAATTCATAAAAATTAACGCACAGTCAGTGTGAGATCCCCTAAGGTAGTGAATCCTTCCCCCTAGATATGGCTGGGGATTCCACCGGAGCTGGGGCGGGCTTCGCTGGATTTCCACAGGTTTTCCACAGGCTGTCGAAGAAAGCCTGGGATATTGCTCTGGGCTTGTCGGCCTTGCCTGGCCACCTGTGAGCTGACACGGGATTTTTGGCAAGACCCCAGAGGAGCGGGAAAGCGCTCTACGCACCAGAAGCGGCAAAGGAGGTCAGGATGAGGATGGGACAGCGCCTGACCCAAAATTGGAATTGGGCTGCTGCAGGAGCGAGTCGCAATAGGGATGCGGTCTAGAGTCCGTACCCGCGAAGGGCCAGGCGTAGGTCAACGGGATCCGTTTTGGTGATGGCGGGAGCGCAGCACGATCACGTCAGAAAGCTGGCGCAGTTGACTTTGAACCTGGGTGAGCTGTTTCTTATCACGTACATCGATACAGAGATCGATCAGGGCGGTGCGGTTGGCAAAAGTTTGTACCTTAGCATTGCGAACATTAATGCCTTGATCCGATAGACGGGAAAGAATGTCCCGCAGCACCCCAACGCGGTCGATAACCTCCAGATGCAGTTCTACCGGGTAGATCTGGGCGCTCTGCCGCAGTTGCTCTTCGTTCCATCGTACCGGCACCAGCCGTTCCCCCGAAACCTGGGCCACCCTTGGGCAATCCCGGTGATGGATGCTGATCCCCTTAAAGCGGGTGACCACGCCCAAGATCGGATCCCCCGGCAGCGGATTACAACACTTGGCCAACTGGTGTTTCAGACCCTCCACCCCCAGAATGGGAGATTGGGATTTGATAGAACTGGGAGCCGCAGAAGCCCGTGGCAACAACAGCTTGGATCCCTCAAGCGATTCCTCCTCTGTGGGAGCAGATACTGCCGGCCTGCTGACCTCCTGCAGCCGATGGATCACCAGCGTGGGGGTTGTCTCACCATAACCCAGAGCGGCTAACAAATCCTCTACGCTGGCGTAGTTGAGCTTTTCGGCTACCTTCTGCATCCGCTCTGATTTGAGCAGGGCATCAAAGCCCGTTTTGCCCAGCTCCCGCTCCAGCAAATGCCGGCCCCGCGCGATGTTTTGCTCGCGATTGGAGCGCTTAAACCATTGGCGAATGCGATTGCGGGCAGAGCTGGTGGCAACGAAATTGATCCAGTCCAGGCTGGGATGGGCATTTTTGTGCGTGATGATCTGCACAATGTCGCCGTTGCGCAGGCGGGTATCCAGGGGCACGATCTTGTTGTTTACCCGTGCTCCTGCACAGTGATCCCCAATTTCGGAGTGGATGCGATAGGCGAAGTCCACCGGACAGGATCCCTGGGGCAGGGCCAGCAAGTCCCCCTTGGGCGTGAAAACGTAAACCTCGCTCTCAAACAGATTCTCGCGAAGGGTGTCCAGATACTCTTTGTCGTCTTTGAGGTCGTTTTGCCACTCCAAGAGCTGCCGCAGCCAGGTGAAGCGCTCCTCGTCCGCCTTGACGGTGGTGCTGCCGGCCTCCTTGTACTTCCAGTGGGCGGCGATCCCGTACTCAGCCACGCGGTGCATCTCTTCGGTGCGGATCTGCACCTCCACCGGTCTTCCCTGCGGGCCAATCACCGCCGTATGCAAAGATTGGTAACGATTGGCCTTGGGCAGACCAATGTAGTCTTTGAAACGCCCAGGGATGGGGCGAAAGCAGTTGTGAACGACTGCCAGCACCCGATAGCACTCGCTGTTGGTATGCACGATCACCCGCACTGCCGAGAGATCGTAAATCTCGTGAAATTCTTTGTGCTGCTGCTGCATCTTGCGATAGATGCTGTACAAATGTTTGGGCCGTCCGCTGATCTCAAAGCGTTCCAGTCCCGCTTGAAGAAGGTTCTGCCGCAGCTCTTCGATAAAAGCTTGGATCTCGGCCTCTCGCTCGGCGCGCTTGGCGTTGACCAATTCCTGAATCTTCCGGTAAGCCTCGTAGTCCAGATACTTAAAAGCCAAGTCTTCCAGTTCCCATTTGAAATGCCAGATCCCCAGCCGGTTGGCCAAAGGGGCGAAAATTTCCATGGTTTCGGCTGCAATTTGCCGTTGCTTACTGGGGGAGAGATACTGCAGCGTGCGCATGTTGTGTAAGCGATCCGCCAGCTTGACCACGATGACTCGAATATCTTTGGCCATGGCCACAAACATGCGGCGGAAATTTTCCGCTTGCTGCTCGGTTTTGCTGGAGAAATTGAACTTAGAGAGTTTGGTAACTCCTTCTACCAGTAGGCGAACTTCAGAGCCGAATTCAGCTTCCAGGGCTTCTGGGGTAACTTCTGTATCCTCAATAACATCGTGCAAAAGGCCCGCTGCCACCGTCACCGCATCTCCCCCCAGCTCCCGCAGGAGAGTGGCCACGGCTACCGGATGGGCAATGTAGGGATCCCCTGATTTGCGTTTTTGGCCCTGATGCAAACAATAGGAAAACTCAAAGGCACGGCGCAGCAGATTGGCTTCTTCAGCCGTGTAAGGCCGCAGCCCATCGCCGGGATCCTCGGCACCGGAAAGCAGAGCACGCAGCCACCCTGGCACCTCAAAACCGAGGCTATTCAGGTCGAGACCTCCATCTGAGGTGGCAATGACAGCCGTCTGACCCATGCGAACCCGGCGAAAAGGGATGTTTGATTACTGACTATAGTTCATCCAGCTTAACCGCCGACAGATTAGAGGAGGAAAAAACGGCTGGAATAAAAAGAAGCATTGGCTGTCTGCCAACGCCGACCGCTTGCCATCCTCGGCAGATCGAGAGTCAGTCTTCGCTCCACTCCTCGCAGTTGCCGATCAAATCGCAGAGGGGATCCGAGGGGCAGTAGTCTTGCAGCTCCAGCTCTTGGGCAATCGCCTGCCACTCCCGCTGCGGGAAAAAGGGTTGCAGGTGGGCAATGGCTGCAGAGCGGCGTAAGACCCCCTGCTGAATGAGGCGACGAGCTTCCTCCTGGATGGCCTCAACCGCATAGTGGGTGGCTTGTAAAGTGGGCATAGCTTAACCTACACGTGGAATGGATGGGACGCACCGAAGGGTCAGGGAAAATCTTGCCTCGCTACCCCCATCATAGAACTGGGTCTCGTTTCGTAGCAAGAGATACAAGTTTGTATTGCAGGCAACCTTAAGGTCCGCTTAAAAGCCCAAGCCATCGGCTCCTGCGGTCACTATGCCTTTTTCTGGGTTCAGAGTGACGATAGATCCATCCCGGATTAAGCGGGTAGCATCCTTGACCCCCACCAGCACCGGCACCCCCAGCCGCAGGCCAATGACTGCTGCATGAGAGGAGGCTCCCTCTTCTTCGGTAATCACGCCGGCTGCCTGTTTGATCGCCTCCACATAGTTGGCGTCGGTGGATTGGGCAACCAAAATGTCTCCGGCGGTGATTTTGCCGGCATCGAGGCTGGATCTCAAGATGCGGGCCGGGCCGCTGACAATGCCTTTGCCAAACCCTTTGCCTTGAGCCACCACCGCTTTCACCACATCCACCTTGATCAGATCGGTGGATCCCGCAACGCCTGGCAGGGTTCCTGCACTGAGCACCACCAAGTCGCCATCCTTGAGCAAGCCATCTTCCTGAGCCAAGCTGATGGCCGCTTGAAAGGTCTGGCGGGTGGTGGCCAAATCCATAACCAACAGCGGATGTACCCCCCAAACCAACTGCAGCCGCCGTGCCACTTCCACATGGGGGGTTACGGCTAGGATGGGAGTGCGGGGGCGAAACTTAGAGACATTGCGAGCAGTAGCCCCCGTTTTGGTCAGGGTCATCACGGCTACGGCATCCAACTCCTGGGCGATCTCCCCCACGGCGCGGCTGATCGAGTCGGTGATCAGGGTTTTGGGCCGCATTCCAGCAGGACTGTTGCCGTTGTTTTGGCTCAGCTCCTGCATGGCAAGGGCGCGAAGGCGTTGTCGTCGGTCGGCGGAGGTCAGGTCAAAGTAATCGCGCTCGGTGCGCACGGCAATGCGGGCCATGGTGGCAACGGCCTCGACAGGGTATTTGCCCACAGCCGTCTCGTTGGAGAGCATGACGGCATCGGTGCCATCCAAAATGGCGTTGGCCACATCGGAGATTTCGGCACGGGTAGGCCGGGGGCTGTGCACCATGCTGTCCAGCATTTGGGTGGCCGTAATTACCGGGATCCCCAGGGAGTTGGCCAGGGCGATCACCCGCTTCTGCAGGATCGGCACCTCTTCCGCGGGCAGCTCTACCCCCAGATCTCCCCGCGCCACCATCACACCGTCGCTGAGGGCCAAAATCTGGGGCAGTTGTTCGATGGCCTCGTGTTTCTCGATCTTGACGATGATGGGTACCCGCTTGTCGGCTGAGCCGGAAGAAGGCCGTTTGGCTGAGGCAATGAGCTCCCGCAGCTCCAGCACATCAGAGGGATCCCGCACAAAGCTGAGGGCCACCCAATCCACCCCTTGGTTGAGGCCGAAGTAGAGATCTTCTTTGTCTTTCGGAGTCACGGCGCGGATGCTCAGGCGCACACCGGGGAAATTGACCCCTTTGTTGTTGGAGAGGGTACCCCCGACAATGGTGCGGCAGAAGAGTTCGCCCGCTTCCGGATCCACGGCTTCCACCCGCATCTCCACTCGACCATCGTCGATGAGGATCGTCGCTCCTTCGGGCACTTCTTGGGCCAGCTTGTCGTAGGTGACCCAACTGCGCTCTTGGGATCCCAAGACGGGCTTACTGGTCAACACAAAGGGATCCCCAGCCTTGAGGGTGATCGAGCCTTCGGCGAACTTGCCCAAGCGGATTTTCGGCCCCTGTAGGTCTTGCAAGATGGCGACCTGAATGCCCAGATCCATCGAAGTTTGGCGGATCAGGCGAATGCTGCGGCGGTGTAGCTCGTGATCCCCATGGGAAAAGTTGAGGCGAAGGGTAGTTGCCCCTTGCAGGATCATCTCCCTGAGAATGGCCGGGTTTGAGCTGGCAGGGCCAATGGTGGCGACAATTTTGGTGCGTCGAAAAGAATCGCTCAAATGCATGTCCACTGTTCCCAAGGGAGAGCAGCCCAGATCCTTCCCCCACATAGGGATCTCTCTGATTACGATAACCCGTTATGTCTTTTTTGAGGCACCGCTTTTTTAAAATCCCCAGCGAGAGAGGATGGGAAAATAGGCAAAGCAGAGTGTAGAGATTCATCTGGAGTCGAGCGATGCCGGTTGCCCCCGAATACGCCTTCCCCTTCGAGCACCATCAGAAGTTCTCTCTGGATAACCCCACTATCTCCAGCCCAGGGGTTTCCAAGCGGGAATACATAGCCAGCAGAGTACTGCAGGGTATCGTGAGCAATCCCCAGACTCCCGTCGGCGATTTGTCTCCTGAGCAACGACAGGCTTTGGTCTATACGGCGGTGTTGTTGGCAGATGATTTGTTGGCGGCCCTCGGCGCTCAGTAGAGAGGTTCTTGAGATTGCAGCGCACCCTCTTGGGGTGAGGTTTAGGCCGAGGTTGACCGTTCGCGGCGGGGGGCCGTAGGCTCTGCTACTACATACGCCGCAGCCGTTGAGTCAACTCTTCCCCCAAGCGCATCCATTCTGCCATCCCTTCGGGACTCACCTGTCGGTCATTTTGCCAAAGAATGAGGTGGGCGCCAGCTCCTTCGGCGCAATAGTTGGGATGCTGCTCCCAAAAACCAAGGACGCCGGGATGAAAACGTAGCCGAACTTGGGCTTCATCCTGTCCTCGCAAGAGATAGCTCCGAGAAAACTTAGGGTGGCTCTCGAAATTGATATCTTGCATGCCAAAAGCTTTGGCGATGCCGTGGAAAAAGGCATTTTCGGGGTGCAGCCGAAAACGCGGCAGATGAAGATCCTCGTGATAGGCGTAGAAGACGGACTGGCGATAAGTTCTGGAACCCTCGCCACTGCCGCTGGTGTATTGGTAATCAAAAACGGTAATCTCAGTGCCATCGATCAGCCGCTTGGACATCGAATTATAGAAACGCCGCCCATGGCCTCGTTCAAACAGTCCAAAGCCTGCTTGCAACAAGCGAGATCGAATCTCTTCAGGCAACTGGGCAGAAAAGCGCATTCCTAGCTGTGCAGCTACCCGCTCCAGAGCTTCTCGACGTTTCTTGTCTTGATAAAAGGCCAGGGCTAACATCCCGACCGCCAGAGCTAAAAACAGGATAAAAATAAGCCACTCCATACCGTCTCCCTCGGCTTAGCCACTGCAGTGCCCATCCCCACAATACCTGAGCGGATCCCCAAAAGGATCCCTGCCTGGGCAACTGCTTTCGACCATTCAACCGAGCAGTCTTTTCTTATCCTTTGTGGAGAGTTGGGAGAGTTAATGTAGAGAGTTGACCCAAGACAGTAAGGGCTGTCAGCGCTCACCCAGGGTTGTAAGGCATTCAAGAATCCTCACTTTTCAAGCTGGTGAGCATGTTTGTTTCGATTTAGGTTGAGACACTTCCCAACTGCTCCGCCTTGCTTCCGCAACCACCTCCAGGCAAAGGGAGAGAGGAGCCAGGAAGCAATACAACTAAACAGTTTCGTTGCTGCTTAAAGTGATCACTATAAATGATCAGTTTTATATCATGTGTTTAGAGCTTGACGAAATTGTAGGGAGCAGTAAAGTTGTTGTAGCGAATGCGCAGCCGCCCTTGAAAGGTGTGGTCTAGCTCCTCCACTTTTTGGGCAAAAACCGGCTCATCTTCCCAATTGATCAAAAACGAGCCGTTGTAGGCCATGTTTTCGGTGAGCAGATCTCCTTCCACGCGGTCGCTGGCCAAGGGGCTTAGGGCTGCTGTGAAGGCTTGGGCAATGCGCTGACGCCGCTGCTCCAAGAGTTGCTCTAGAGCCCGTCCGATCTCAACTACCGCGTCCAATCCCAAAGGAGCGCCGGCCATTTCGTCCCGCCGAGCTTTGAGGGCAGGGTTTTCCTCTAGCCCCAGCTTGAGCTCCTGCTCGGGATCCCAGAAGACCTTTACTCCCACCTCCCGCTTGCCCTCTAGGCGCTCCAGCAGAGCCAGCAGATCCGCCAAGCGGGGCTGCACCAAGTCCCGTTCCACCTGCTCCCAGCCGCTGACCACCAGACCAAATTGCAGGGGCAGCAGAGCCCGATGTCCCTCGTTCATCACTTTTTCCAGCACGGCTTCATGGGCAAGCAAGTTGGCCCGGCTGGCCAGGTAGCGCTCTTGTCGAGCCTGGGAATACAAGAAGGCCAGGGATCCCAGCCCGTGAACCTGCACCGGCTGCTTGTCCAATCCCACCACACTCAGGTGGCGCGGGCCGGGGGCAGCGACGATCCCGTAGAGGTAGAGGGAGCTATGGGGATTTGCCGTTGGCATTGCTGCGGGCATCTCCGATCAGCCACGTGAGGTTGGACTCTTCGGTGTCGATGGCATTGCCATCCGAGGAAATGCAGTAGCGACCCATCACCATCTGGTGGCGCAGGGTTACGCCTGCCGCGATCTGGGTGTAGTTAAAAATTAAGCTGCCATCCAGCGTACACCCTTCATTCAACACACATCCGTAGCCAATTGCCGTGGGGCCGATGAGTTTGACCCCGTCCGCCAAATAGCTGCTGGCCCCGATGTAGACCGGTGGCTCGATGTGGATGCGATCCCAGTTGGCGCGGATGTTGATCCCCGTCCATACGCCGGGTTGAATCTGGATCCCAGGCACCTTGACTCCCTTGATCTCGCCGCGCAGCACTTTTTGCACCGCCAGCCAGTAGTCGTGGGTGCGGCCAATGTCCACCCACTGAAAGTCAGCCGTGATCCCATAAAAGGGGGCACCCGCTTTCACCAAGGCCGGGAAGAGATCGCTGCCGATGTCGTAGGGGCAGCCGGGGGGAATGTAGTCGAACACTTCCGGCTCGAAAACGTAGATGCCGGTGTTGATGGTGTGGCTGAGGGCCTCTTCCCGCCTGGGCTTTTCTTGGAAGGCAGTGATGCGACCCGTCTCATCGGTTACCACCACTCCGTAGCTGGAGACCTGGCTGGGATCCACCTCCCGCAACACCACGGTGGCCAGCGCTCCCTTGGATTTGTGGAAGTTGACGATCTGCGTGAGGTTCAGGTCGATCAGGGCATCCCCACAGAGCACCACAAAGGTACTGTCGAAAAATCCGGAGAAATCCTGGATCTTGCGCATACCGCCAGCGGAGCCCAGAGGTTCGGCCACCGGCTGGCCGTTCTCAAAGTGACCCTCGAACGAAAAGCCGATGTGAACCCCCCACTGCTGCCCATCGCGGAAGTAGTCTTCGATTTGGTGGGCCAAGTGGCTGGTGTTGATCATAATTTGGTTAAACCCATGTTCCCGCAGCAGCTCCACCAAAAATTCCATGACAGGCTTGTGCAAAATGGGGATCATCGGCTTCGGCATCATGTAGGTGATGGGCCGCACTCGCGTGCCTTTGCCTGCTGCCAGGATCATGGCTTTCATGCCGTTGTCACTCCTCCGGGCTAACCGTGCTCTGACTTTATCAAAAATTTGGGTCTAAAACCCCGCCCTTGAGGGCGGCTTTTCTTGATTTTGGCTGTAAGCAACTAAGACTTGTAGAGGAGCCCCACCCACACTCGATGCAAAATAGCTAGGGCTCCACAAGGCAGTTTTGCCGTAGGGCTTGGGAAACTTAGCCTGGCCGTACCTGCGACTGGAGACTCTTGAGAGCGTTAACCATCTGGAAATAGACCACTTAGGTGGGTAGAAAATCAAAAGATGAATATGGTCTGCTCCACCGTTAAACTCTAAAATCTCAAAATCCATCGATTGGGCAATGCTCTTAAATGCTGCCGCAATTAAGTCCAAACCTTCCTGCGTTAGTATCCTGCGTTTGTATTGGGTGACAAACACCAAGTGCGCTTGCAAGCTGGAAACGCTGTTGCGGTCTCTCCTTAATCCCATATGCTAAGATGACGCGCCAACCTAACTTCAACCCATGCAAGCCCGCTATAGGTATAGGTTCTACCCTACAGACCAACAGAAGCAAGCCCTAGCCAAAGTATTCGGTTGTGTCAGGTTTGTCTGGAACGAGGCCCTGGCCCACTGCCAAGCCGTTGGCAAGTATCCAGGGTACAACGCTTTGTCAAAGCGGCTGACAGGGTTAAAGCAATCAGTGGCATGGCTCAAGGAGGTATCCAGTGTTGCCCTACAGCAATCCTTGAGGCACTTAGACCAAGTGTACCGGCGTTTTTTTGAGAACAAAGGAGGTTTTCCACACTTCAAGAAGAAACAATCAAAGCAGTCATTGACTTTAGTGGCCAATAGCTTTTCCCTGAAAGGGGAGCGTGTGCATCTCGCCAAGATAGGAACTATCCAGCCTATCTGGAGCCGTCCGCTGCCAAGTCAACCAAGCTCTGTAACCATAATCAAGGACTGCGCGGAGCGGTACTTTGTTAGCTTCGTCGTAGAGGTGGAGCCTATGCGTGTTCCTGCTCAGTCTCCCAGCGTTGGGGTGGATTTGGGCATCAAAACCGTTGCCGCTGTAAGTAACAGAGCTCAGTACCACAGCCCCAACGATGAGCCTTTGTACCGGCGCATCGCTCAGTTGCAAAAGCCATTGGCCAGACGGGTCCAAGGGTCAAAGCGGTGGGAGCGGACAAGGCTGAGGATGGCCAAGTTGCACCGTCGCCTTGCTGACCTGCGGTTGGACTTCCTGCACAAGCTGTCTACCAAGCTCATCAGCGAAAACCAAGTGGTTTGTTTGGAAGACCTGAATGTAAGTGGGATGTTGAAAAACCGCAAACTGTCCAGGGCAATTAGCAGGCAAGGGTGGGGGATGTTTCGCGCTTTGTGCGAGGCAAAAGGGGGCAAGTACGGCAGGGAAGTGCGGGTCATTGACCGCTGGGCAGCAACCAGTCAGCACTGTTCGAAGTGTGGCTGGCATTGGGGCAAGCTTGACCTAGCTACTCGGGTGGTGGTCTGCGACGGTTGTGGCACAGTCCACGACCGGGATGGGAATGCTTCCCGAAGCATAGAGCAAGTCGGGATGGGGCAAAGCGCTCCGCGCCGCCAAGGCGAGCGCCCGACTCTAGAACGGATGTGGAGACTGTTCGCGCCAGCGGGACGGAGTCCTAGTAAGACCAGCTTGCTGGCATCGGTCTGTGAAGCGTCAAGAATCCTTGCTCTTTAGGGCATGGAGTATGTCAACCCACTCTGGCCCTGAACAACTGGCGCAGGTGCGGCTTGTGTTGGTGCAGCCGGCTGGGCCACGCAATTTGGGCGCTGTTGCTCGCATCATGAAAAACATGGGCCTCAGGCAATGGGTGCTGGTGGATCCCCAATGTGATCCCCTGGATGCCGAGGCGCTCACCGCAGCCGTGCATGGGGCGGACTTGCTCCACCAAGCCCAGAAGGTGCATACCTTGCCCGAAGCCCTGCAAGGGTGTGTGCAGGTTTTCGGGACAACGGGACGCAGCCAAACCTACCCACCCGAATGGCAAATTCAGTCTCCTCGCCAAGCCTTCCCTGCCCTGCTGGCCGCCGGCCCTGCTGCCCTCGTGTTTGGCCCCGAAGATCGCGGCTTGAGCAACGAGGAGCTGGCCCTCTGCCATCACCAGATCCAGATCCCCACCGATGCGACCTATCCCTCTTTGAACTTGGCCCAAGCCGTGGCCATTTGTTGCTATGAGCTGTACACCCTTGCCTGCGAGAGCCCTTCTCCCGCTCCTCCTGTGCCCTCACCGCAAAGGCTTGCCTCCTTCGAGCTGCTGCAAGGCTTTTTCGCTCACCTGGAAGCGCTGTTGCTGCAGATTGGCTACCTGCGCCCCCACACAGCCCGCCGCAAAATGCTCAAGTTTCGCGCCCTGTTCCAGCGGGCCGGCCTAACCGTGGCCGAGGTGGCCTTGCTGCGCGGGATCCTACGGCAACTGCAATGGAGCCAGGGATCCTCCTGTCAAGAACCTCTAGAAGCAAATAGGGATCCTGTCCCGCCGACGCGACCGGGTTCCAGCGGGATCCCATCCTAACTGCTAGAGCTTGAGGGCGGCGCGGGGATTGTAGGATTGAACCTGCTGCAGCTTTTCGTAAAGTTCTCGCTCTTCGCCAGAGACCTGGGTGGGCAAATGGATCTGCACCACCACGTAAAAATCCCCCCGTTCTCCGTTGCCTTTGGGAAATCCCCTTTCCG
>NZ_JANSIG010000084.1:0-12935 GCF_047461975.1 Synechococcus sp. R55.3
CTATTCGTGTTTTATTTGGTGCAGCGCCTTTACGCTCAGCAGTGGTATTGAGTTCGCGTGACCTTGAAGGATCCCTGGCTACCCCTAGCCGGAGAGAGTAAGCCTGCTCGCAAGAGACGAGGGGAGGTGCAGCCGGCTGCAGTTACCGTAAAGCCAGGATCCATCCGGCCATGTTCTTTGGCATGCCCACGATCCCAGAACGGACACCTTGGCTGCCGCCTTCCCGGAAGATGAGCTGCGCACTTGGCTCGAAGAACGGTACCGCCCCAGCGGGATCAGCCGTTCATAGTCGCGTTTCAGGTTAGGGTGAGAGGCCTGGGCTACTGATCGCGCCAGCGGGACGGAGTCCTTGAAAAGCCTTCTGGCCCCGTGCATTCAACGTTTCTAGTTTGAATCGAAATGCCCATAATTGCCCAGAGGGCTGCTCCCGTAGATCAGGTTCCCCGGCAAACGGCGCAGCTGGGGCTCGAACCCGGTCGGCCCAGAGGTTATCTAAAGTGAGGATCCCTAATTGTGGGGATCCCTTGCCATTGGGAGGGATGTTCTGTCGAGGCCAAAAAGATTATCGTTTGTAAAGAAAGCTAAGGCGGTGCTACGGGAGGTCTCGAAATGTACATCGTGCAGATTGCGTCTGAATGCGCCCCGGTTATCAAGGCGGGGGGACTGGGGGATGTGGTGTACGGCCTCAGCCGCGAGCTGGAGGTGCGGGGGCACTGTGTCGAGCTGGTTTTGCCCAAGTACGACACGATGCGCTACGACCAGATCTGGGGTTTGCACGACGCCTATCGCGATCTCTGGGTGCCCTGGTACGGGGGAGCCATTCACTGCTCGGTGTACTGCGGCTGGGTGCATGGCCGCCTTTGCTTTTTTATTGAGCCCCACTCGGGCGATAACTTCTTCAATCGCGGGTGTTATTACGGCTGCCCGGATGACAACATGCGTTTTGCTTTTTTCAGCAAGGCGGCTCTAGAGTTTCTCCTACAAAGCAACAAGCGCCCCGACATCATCCATTGCCACGACTGGCAGACAGGGTTGGTACCGGTGCTGCTGTTTGAGATCTACAAGTACCACGGCATGGGAAACCAGCGGGTGTGCTACACCATTCACAACTTCAAACACCAAGGCTTTGGCGGCCCAGAGATTCTTTGGGCTACCGGCCTCAACCGCGAACCCTACTACTTCCACTACGACCGTTTGCGCGATAACTTCAACCCCTTTTCTCTCAACTTTATGAAGGGGGGAATTGTTTTTTCCAACTTTGTCACTACGGTCTCTCCCAATCACGCGCTGGAGGTGCAATTTGGCGACTACGGCTATGGACTTGGCCATACCCTCTACTTGCACCGGCACAAGTTTCGCGGCGTTTTGAATGGCATCGATTACGACATTTGGAACCCGGAGATCGACCGCTTTATCCCCGTGCGCTACACTGCTCAAACGCTGGAAAATAAAGCTAAAAACAAAAAAGCTCTGCGGGAACGGCTGCTACTGCAGGATGTTGACAAGCCTATCGTGGCCTATATCGGGCGATTGGACGAGCAAAAGGGCGTGCATTTGGTGCATCATGCCATCTACCGCTCCCTGTTCAAAAATGCCCAATTTGTTCTGCTGGGATCCGCTACGGAGCGAGGGATCGGCGCTTGGTTTGCCCACGAGAAAAGCTACCTCAACAACAACCCCGATGTTCACATTGAGTTGGGCTTTAACGAAGAACTTTCCCACCTTATCTATGCGGGGGCAGACATCATCGTAGTGCCCAGCCACTACGAACCCTGTGGACTCACTCAGATGATTGGCTTGAAGTATGGCACAGTTCCGGTGGTGAGAGGAGTGGGTGGCCTGGTGGATACCGTCTTCGACCGCGACTACGATCCCCACAAATTGCCCGAGCAACGCAACGGCTACGTCTTTTATCACACAGATCCAGCTGCTTTGGAGTCGGCTCTGGATCGGGCCATCGACCTTTGGTACACCGCTCCTGACCAGTTCCGTCAACTGCAGATTCAAGGCATGAGCTACGACTACTCCTGGAACTATCCTGGCAAGGAGTATCTGGAGATCTACGACTTCATTCGTCACCGCTGAGCCCAACAGCGATCCCCAGCGATCCCAGCTCTTGACCCCGCGGATGAAATGCTGGACGATAGGTAGCAATCTTGGGCTTAACCTTCTCTACAGATTTGCTGCTGAGAAGGGTAAGTCTGCTCCGTTATCTTTCCCTGTCTGTAAGGATCCCCGGCTGCCATGGGTTATCTCGCCTTGGTACTCCACGCGCACCTGCCGTTTGTGCGCCACCCTGAGCAAGACTTTGTGCTGGAGGAAGAATGGCTCTACGAAGCCATCACGGAGACCTATGTGCCGCTGCTGCACATGTTCGAGGGGCTACAGCGAGATGGCATCGACTTTCGCTTCACCATGTCCCTGACGCCGCCCTTGGTGTCGATGCTGCGGGATCCCTTGCTGCAGGAGCGCTACGACCACTACTTGACCAAGTTAGAAGAACTGGCCCAACTGGAGTACGACAAAAACACCACCAACGGCCACATTCGCTACCTGGCCGAGCACTACATCAAGCAATTTGCCATGGTGCGGGATCTCTGGGAGCGCTATGACCGGGATCTGGTGCGGGCCTTTCGACAGTTTCAAGATAGCGGCAACCTGGAGATCATCACCTGTGGGGCTACCCACGGCTACCTGCCCTTGATGCAGATGTACCCGCAGGCAGTCTGGGCGCAGTTGATTGTAGCTTGTGAGCACTACAACGAGCACTTTGGCCAATGGCCGCGGGGGATCTGGCTGCCGGAATGCGCCTACTACCAAGGGCTGGAGCGGATGATTGCCGATGCCGGCCTGCGCTACATGATCACCGACGCCCATGGTCTTCTCTACGCCAAGCCCCGGCCTCGTTACGGCATGTACGCCCCTATTTTTACCGAGACCGGCGTCGCCGTTTTCGGGCGGGATCACGAGTCTTCGCAGCAGGTGTGGTCGGCAGAGGTGGGCTATCCAGGGGATCCAGTTTACCGCGAGTTCTACAAAGACCTAGGGTATGAGGCCGACTACGAGTACATCAAGCCTTACATCATGCCCAACGGCCAGCGGAAAAACACCGGCATCAAGTACCACCGCATCACCGGGCGCAACCTGGACCTGGGGCAAAAGCAGCTTTACGACCCCTATTGGGCGCGGGAGAAAGCGGCAGAGCATGCGGGCAACTTTATGTTCAACCGCCAGCGGCAAATCGAATATTTGTACAGCGTCATGGGCCGCCCGCCGCTGGTGGTGGCCCCCTACGATGCGGAGTTGTTCGGCCACTGGTGGTACGAGGGCCCTTGGTTTTTGGATTTTCTTATCCGCAAGAGCTACTTCGACCAAAACACCTACCGCATGACTCACCTGGCGGAGTACCTGCGGGAGAACCCCACTCAGCAGGTGTGCAAACCTGCCCAGTCCAGTTGGGGGGCGCGCGGCTTCCACGAGTACTGGCTCAACCCCACCAACGCCTGGATCTACCCCCACCTGCACAAGGCCACCGAGCGGATGATCGAGCTGAGCCGTCGCGAGCCTGCCGATGACCTAGAATGGCGGGCCTTGAACCAGGCGGCGCGAGAATTGCTACTGGCTCAATCGTCTGACTGGGCTTTTATCATGCGCACAGGGACGATGGTTCCCTATGCAGTGCGCCGCACCAAGTCCCATCTGCTGCGCTTCAACCACCTCTACGAGAAGATCAAAGAGGGTCAGTTTCGGCGAGAAAAAGCCACCCCTGAAGAGGAGCAGTGGCTGGCCAAGGTGGAATACATGGACAACATCTTCCCCAATATCAACTACCGGGTTTACCGACCCCTCTAAGCCGGTTGGGCAGGTCTGGAGGGTGCCTGCTTCCGACCGCCAGAGACACCAGAGGCAGAAGTTTCCGGCTACCCTCCTTGAGGGGATCGAACTACCCCAGGGCAGGAGGGATCCTCCGTTCGTTGCGCTGATCCCAACCTTCCTCTCCTTTTGGGAAAGGGGCAGGAGTCGCTCGTGTTGGCCTCGCAGAGCGCTCAGGGAGCGTTTTAATCTGGCTTGTTCAGTAGCCCCGATATCCCCGAAGACTCCCTGCTGCTGGGGCCCGCCTTCCCCAGCCGAATGGTCAGGCCGTCGGTTCTAGAGCTTGGTGCCGCACTCGGCGCAAAACTTGTGCAGGGTGGGGTTTTTGGTGCCGCAATTGGGGCAGTAGATCAGCTCGGCGGCTTGTTCCAGTTGCCGCTTCTCCGGCAGCCCGATCATCTGATAGTTAGCTTTGCCGGCAGGCACCATCGGGTAGCAGTTTTCGTCCCGCTTGACCACAAAGTCGGCCACTACCGGCCCCTCGTGCTTGAGGATCTCCTGGATGGCATCTTCCAGTTGATCGGGGTGATCGACGCGGATCCCTTTTACCCCAAAAGCCTCGGCTAGCTTGACAAAATCCGGCATTCCGGGAGACATATCCGAGTGGGAGTAGCGCTCGCCGTGGAAGGCCTGCTGCCACTGCCGCACCATGCCCTGCCAGCCGTTGTTGATGATGGCCACTTTGGTGGCAATGCCGTACTGAGCCACTGTGCCCAGCTCTTGCATGTTCATCTGGAAGCTGGCATCGCCACTGATGCAGATGACTTCTTCGTGAGGCAGGGCTACCTTGACTCCCATCGCCGCGGGGAACCCGTAGCCCATGGTGCCCAGCCCAGAACTGGAGATCCATTGGCGCGGCCCGTTGCGCAGAAACTGCGCCGCCCACATCTGATGCTGGCCAACATCGGTGGTGTAGTAGGCGTGGGGAGCATGACGACGAAAGGCATCGATCACCTGTTGAGGGGCAATCACGCCTTCGTAGCTGGGCACCTGCAGGGGATAGTCCCGCTTCCAGCGCTCGATCCGATCCAGCCAAGCCTGAGTTAGGCCTGGAGTAGAAGGCATTTTGCTCAGTTGAGCCAGCATCTCCACCAGAACAGTGCGCACATCCCCTACAATCGGCACATCGGGCGCACGGTTTTTGCCCACCTCGGCTGGGTCGATGTCGATGTGAATGACTTTGGCGTGCTTGGCAAATTCATCTAGCTTGCCGGTTACGCGGTCGTCGAAGCGGGCTCCCACCGCAATGAGCAGGTCGCACTCGGTGACGGCGAAGTTGGCATAGGCCGTGCCGTGCATGCCCAGCATCCCCACCGACAGGGGATCGTTCTCATCGAAAGCCCCTTTGCCCATGAGGGTGGTGGTCACCGGGATCCGATAGGTGTGGGCCAGCTCGGCAATTTCGGCGTGGGCACCGGAGATGATCGCCCCACCTCCCACATACAGCAAGGGCCGTTTGGCCTGCAGGATCAGCTTGGCCGCCGCATGGATTTGCCGTGGGTTGCCTCGCACGGTGGGCTTGTAGCCGGGGATGTTGATCTCGCTGACAGGTTGATAGTCAAACTCTTCTAGGCCCACATCTTTGGGGATGTCGATCAGCACCGGCCCGGGCCGCCCTGTCCTGGCAATGTGAAAAGCCTCTGCCACGATCCGAGACATTTGGCGCGGATCCCGTACCACGTAGGAGTGCTTCACAATGGGCAGGGTGATGCCAAAGATGTCCGTCTCCTGGAAGCCGTCGGTGCCAATCAGATGGCGAGGTACCTGCCCAGTGATGACCACCATCGGTACAGAGTCCATCATGGCGTTGGCAATGCCCGTCACCAGGTTGGTCGCCCCTGGGCCAGAGGTAGCAAAACACACCCCCACCTTGCCAGTGGCGCGAGCATATCCGTCGGCGGCGTGGGCAGCCGCTTGTTCGTGGCGTACCAGGTAATGTTTGAGCAGCCCCTGAGACTCGGCTTTGTACAGCTCGTCGTAGATGGGGAGGATGGCTCCCCCCGGATAGCCAAAGATGTGTTGCACCCCATGCCGGTGCAGGCTGTCCACCAACGCATATCCACCAGTCGCCACGGTGTCTCCTCCCCACTGAGATGACCGAACGTCAAACGCCCGCTCTCAGGAGCGCCAGCGCAGACAGGGTACTGGCCAGAAGTTGGCCAACTTTGTATTCAATTCTACAGTCTAGCAGTGGTTTGCTTTGGAATCGCTTAGACTTTCACGGTCGGCTAAAGTAACACTGGGGATCCCTAGGGATCCTCGCCGGAGTGTTGAGAGTGCCCTATCCATGACTGGAGAGCCAACCCCCATTGACCCCGGGCCGGAGCGGTCTCAGGGCAGCTTGCGGCTAGCTGTGCCCATCCTCGGATCCCCGCACAGTGCTGTGGGATCCCGACAGTGGCTGGTATGGGGA
Organism: Synechococcus sp. R55.3; assembly: GCF_047461975.1. Lineage (NCBI taxonomy): Bacteria > Bacillati > Cyanobacteriota > Cyanophyceae > Synechococcales > Synechococcaceae > Synechococcus > Synechococcus sp. R55.3. The sequence continues at coordinate 6,287 of NZ_JANSIG010000084.1, forward strand.
GCGCTGGGGATCTTTCTGGTGGGTCTGGGGTTGCGCCTGTGGCGGCTGGACGAGTTCCCGGCACCTGTGTTCGATGAGGTGTACTTCCCGGAGTTTGCCCAGAACTACCTGGATGGCAAGCCTTTTTACGATGTGCATCCCCCCTTGGGCAAGTACTTCATTGCCCTTAGCATTCAGGTGTTTGGCCGCAACGAGTGGGGATTCCGCTTCGCCACTGCTTTTTGCGGATCCCTGATCCCTCTGTTGCTGACCGGTTTAGCCTACCGCCTCACCTACCACGTGGGCTTTGCTCTGTTGAGCGGGGTTTTGCTGCTGACCGATGGGGTGTTTCTGGTGGAATCCCGCTTTGGCCTGATCAACGTGTATCTGGTAGCCTTTGGGCTGGCAGCGACCATTCTGTTGCTGAGAGGTCTAGAAGACCAAGGTTGGCGACGGGCTGCTCACTTTGCTTGCTCCGGGATCCTGTTGGGGGCGGCAGCCGCGGTGAAGTGGAATGGCCTCTGGTTTACCTTCATGTTTGCTCTGTTGGGGATCCTCGTCTGGGGGGTAGTCTGGCTGCGCCCGCAGTGGATCCCACGGTTGGGCATTTTGATCCAGATTCGTCATCTGCGCTGGTGGCACTATGTGTTTTGCTTCATCCTCGCTCCGCTGGCCTTTTACGCCATTCAGTGGATCCCGCACCTGCAGCTGAATCCCCAACAGGGACTAACTCTGGATTGGAGCTGGACGGGCATCCAGAATTATTTCCGATCCCTGGTGCTCATCAACCAATCCATCTACGGCGGACACATGGCGGCCCACCTGGTGGTGGACGAAGAGACGCCTGTTCACCCCTACTGCTCCACCAGCTTGCGATCCCTGGTGGCTTGGTTCCCGGCTTTGCGTCCTTGGCTGACTACGCCCTTGGCCTCGGCAGGAGCTTGGTCCTGGCCAATTCTGGGCCGCCCCGTGGCCTACTACTTCGGCAGTCAGGGCAACCTCTGGCAAGCTGTTCATGGCTTGGGCAATCCTTGGCTGTGGTGGCTGGGGACGGGATCCATCTTGGTGCTCGTCTGGCGAGGGATCCGCCACTTTCACGGTCTCGAAGCCTTCATTTTGATTGGCTATGCGGCCAATTACCTGCCTTGGTTTAGGGTCAGCCGCTGCGTTTTTATCTACCACTACATGAGCGCCCTGGCGTTTAGCACCCTAGCCCTGGCTTGGTTGGTGCTGCTGGGCTGGCAGAGCTATCGCCGCTTTTGGCGTGGGGCGAGCATCACGGCGGTGGCCCTGGTTTTGGCGTCCTTTGTCTTCTTTTTCCCCGTTTGGCTTGGCCTGCCCCTCAGCCCAAGCGGATTTTACGCCCGCATGTGGTTTCGCTCCAGCCCGGTGCCGCTGTTCTGTTTCAGCCCCCAATCTTGCCAACAGCCCCCGCTGCACCTGCCGCCCATCCCCGGCTTGAACTGGATCTAAGGGAGGCATGGTAAGCTTTGTGAAGTTTGTTTCGTGAAATGCGGCGCTCCGTTACCGAAAGATGGAGCGAGGTTCGCGAAACCCTTGTGGTGGAGGTAGTGGAAACGTCATGGCCCGATCTTGCCCGAGTTCTGCCAACTCTCCCCGCCGTCCACTGGCTTATTCAGAGCAAGCTGTCCCGGTTGGGGTGATCGGGGTAGGCAACATGGGCCAGCACCACACCCGCGTTTTCAGCCTGATGAAGGATGTGCGGGTCGTGGGGGTAGCGGATATCAACGTGGAACGGGGATTGGATGTGGCCAGCCGCCACCGCGTTCATTTTTATGAGGACTACCGCGATCTGCTGCCCCACGTAGCTGCCGTGGCCATCGCGGTGCCGACGGTTCTGCACCATGAGGTGGGTATGGCCTGCCTGGAGGCCGGGGTACATGTGCTGATCGAAAAGCCCATCGCTGCCAGCATCAGCGAAGCAGAATCGCTGGTGAACCGAGCTGCCGATTGCAATTGTATTTTGCAGGTGGGGCACATCGAGCGCTTCAGCCCTGTTTTCCAAAAGCTGGGCCAAGTCTTGCAAAGTGAAGAACCTCTGGCTTTCGAGGCTCACCGTCTCAGCCCCTATTCCGACCGCGCCAGCGATGTGTCGGTGGTATTCGACTTGATGATCCACGACATCGATCTGTTGCTGGAGCTGATCCCATCTCCCGTGACCCAGATTACCGCCAGCGGCAACCGCATCTCCAAGCTGGGCTACCTGGACTACGTCACGGCTACTCTCACTTTTGCCAACGGTGCCATCGCCACCCTCACTGCCAGCAAGGTCACCCACCGCAAGGTGCGCAAAATTGCCGTCCACTGCAAGAATGCCTTGGTAGAAGCAGATTTTCTACACAATGAGATCTCGGTGTACCGCCAGGGATCCGTCGGCAGCACCAGCGACTACGGCCAAATGCCCTACCAGCGGGATTGTTTGATTGAGAAAGTCCACACCGACAATATCGACAAGCTGCATGCCGAACTGGAGCACTTCATCAATTGCGTGCGGGGGGGCAACCAACCTTCTGTGGGTGGGGAACAGGCCCTGAAAGCATTGAGGCTGGCCTCGGAGGTAGAGCGGATTGCTTTGGATGGATGTGCCTGGAGCGAAGCCAAGCCCCGCCGTAGTCTCCTATCCTAGTCTTTAACGCAAGCCCCAGATGGGGGCAGAGCCCTGTTGTTGGCCCATAGCCATTCCAGCATCAGGCTGGGGAAGAAAAAGCGACATTCGCGCCCGCGGAGTGCAGCTCTATTGACAGCTCCCGATTCGGGTGGCAGCTTTTCGAGCGAGCAATGGGGCTCCCACCAGACTCAGGCAAGAGGTGGCATCCACAGCTGTGAAATCGGGCACGCAAGCCCCGGCAGCAACGGCGAGTCCAATTCGAGTCCAATTCATCTTTCCCAAGCAAGTTTTGATCAACACCAACTGCCTTTGCTGGCGCCGGTAGACTTCCACTTGTTGCTGTTGCCAGTCCACCACTCAATACTCCTGTAGCCCAAGCCGACTGTAAAGCTTGAGCTTAGTTTGCTTATCTTGGCCAATATTGCGAGCTCCAGGGCTCAGCACTCCTACCGCCGATTCTGGGGCACTGTGGAGTTTGCTATCCGCCCCCAGCGCTGTTCTCAGTCGAGACCGGCTCACCCACACCACATCAGGAGCCACATCGTCATCTTCGGCAAAAATCACTCCCGGAGCAGTGTTGGCCAATCTCAGGCCCGTTTTCTCACTCTATTCGCCTTTCAAATTTCTTCTAAGATGCGAAACTGCACATGGTTAATGGCCAGCTCCCCAATTGAGGCTTGGTCGGTGTTGATCGTCTCGAAAGGGATCCCTTTGGCGATCTCGGCATGGGTCCAGGGCAAGCCCATGAAGTAGCGCTGCGAATAGGGGCGCTCCCCCCGATCGTCGGGGTTCGACTCCATCGGCACCCAACCCCAGCCGGGCAGATAAAACTCAATCCACACGTGGTTGTACTGGGGAAACAGCGGGATCCCTTTCAGTTCTGGATGGGGAGGACATTTGTAGCGCCCCACCGTGCGGCAAGGGATCCCATTGAGGCGGGCCAAAGCCAACAGCACCCCCACATATTCACCACAAGAACCGGAGCCACGCCGCAAAACCTCATCCGGCGGATCGATGCGAGAGGTGACCCGGTAGGAGAGCTTGTCGTAAACATAGGCCCGGATATTGAGCATTTTGCGCAGCAAGTTGGTCTCGCTGCCGACGGCCCGCCGCGCTGCCTCTCGAACAATCGAGGTGTCCATGGCCAGGTAGTCATCGTCCACCAAGTAGCGATCCCGTAGGTCTGGGGGCACGACGGCATCTTCTACATCCAGCGGATCGATGCAGTACTTGATACTGTAGAGATCCAGCACCGCCCGCCAGCCAAACAAGCGCACCTCATGGGCCCCCAGGGATCCCAGCGAAAACACCGCCACCTGTTGGCCAGATTGCTCTTCCACTTCAAACGGCAGACCTACCCAGTGCAGGCTGCGCACCCGTTGGCGAAGGCTGTTGCAGGGCAAGGCAATTCGCCAGACCAAATCGGGCAGGAAGCGCGGCTCTTCTTGGGCAATTTCTTCCACATAGGTCAGCTCCACCCGATAGCCGTGGGAGAGGGTGTAGGTGGCGCGTTCCCCCAGACACTGGGGCTGAAAAACTACCGGACAGGCAATGGGGGAATCCTCGGCCTCGGTTCCACTGCCGCCAGAGGGGTCGGGGGAGCTAGGGGGATCCAAAGGCCGCAGGCGCAGGGGAGCCACCCAGGTTTTGTCGCGCAGGGCCACCGACAAGGGATCCGGAGCGTTGGGGTTGTCGTGGATATAGGCTTCTTCGTGGGCGTAGGCTACCCAGAGCTGCCCCCGCCAGTAGGCCAAGCCTGTCGGCCCAGGAGAAGGGGTGAGGATGCGGGCCAATTCTCGCCCGGTCTGGCGCTCCAGCACATAGATCGTCTCTTCCACCCGATCACTCACCCAGAGGTAGTCTCCCTGCACCGCAATGTGTTCTCGGCCAACCCCAGGGGCGGGCATCTCCTGCACAATAAGGCCACGGCTGGGATCCAGTTGCAGGATTTTTCCCCGTTTGTAGCAGGTGGCATAGAGGTAGCGGTTTCCCGTGTGGGGATCGATCCAGAGGGCGATCCCTTCGATGGGGCAGGGGCAGCTACACACTTGAAAGGCTTCCAGGGATCCCGGTTGCTGCAGAGCGGACATGGGAATGCGCAAGATTTGCCCCTCTTGCTCCCGACTGAGCCAAATCCACGCTTGATCCCCTTCTGACTCTACCCACAAACCGTAAGCGCCTTGGAAAGAATGGACATGATGGGGATTGAGCAGCAGGGTGTTGTGCTCTTGGATCTCCACCAAATAGCCCCTCACCCGATCCAAGCCGAGTAGGCAATCTCCCCAGGTGGCCAAACCTTCCAAAGCGACCAGCCCCAACGGTTGCAAAGGGGCCACAGTTCCCTGTTGCTGCCCAGATTGAGGCCACCAAGCGGGCTGGGATCCTTCTGCCGTAGAACCCGGATTTTTCAGAGCACCTAGATCATTTGCCGGATGAATGGCAACCATGAAGGCTTCCCTGCTTGTGGAGAAGTTGGCGCGCTAGCGCGATCCGCACCAGATCAGTACGACTGTCCAACATTTGTATGATGCGCCTCTTTTCAACCCCGCCCCAAGGGATCCCTTCCCTGATGGTCTTGCCGAGGACGGAGAATGCTACCATAGCAGACATTTTGCTTGTTTTGTTGATGAGCAGGGCCGAGAAGCAATGGAAGAAAAGGGTCTGGCCTTGGCAGTTGGGGGCTTGGTGGCAGGGATCCTAGCCGGGGTTCTGGGCATTGGCGGTGGAACGATCCTGGTGCCCTTACAGGTCAGCTTGGGGATACCACCGGTTCAAGCTGCAGCCACCAGCAACCTTTCCATCGTTATGACCTCGATTGCAGGCAGCATCCAAAACTGGCGGATGGGCATGCTGGATCTGAAACGGGTGATCCTGCTGGGGATCCCCGCATTGCTTACGGCCCAAGTGGGGGCGATCATCGCCAGTCGCCTTCCCAGCTACCTGCTGTTGACAGCCTTCGGGGTGTTGCTGCTGGCCAACACTTATCTGGTGGAGCTGCGCAAAAAGGTGGCCACCCAAGCCCTGGAGACAGAGTTCCCGCCTGCTGCTGTTCGCGACAGTGGTGCGAAGTCCTCAGGACAGATGTCTCCCTGGTTAGCCCGCGCCCTGACCGGTGGCGCTGCCGGTTTGTTGGCCGGGCTGTTTGGCATCGGCGGTGGGGTGATCCTGGTGCCAATGCAGATCCTGCTGCTGAAAGAGACGATCAAAGTGGCGATTCAGACCAGTCTGGGGGCCATTGTAATCACAGCAGTTGCTGCCACCGCCAGCCATGCGGGCCTCAGCGATTGGATCTGGAATGGCCTGGGGTTGGGGGACGGCACTATCCACCAAAATGTGCTCTGGATCCCTGGTTTGATCTTGGGGACAGGGGGGTTAATCGGTGTACAGATCAGCACACGCACCCTGCCCAAATTGCCCGATGAAACCGTCGGACTGCTGTTTCGGGGCTTTCTGACCATCCTTTCTCTCTACATTTTTTGGCAAGCTTGGCAAAGCTACCGAGCCCTGTGAAGTGATCCTGGTCTGCCTGAGCGCTCAAGACAGCAGTCCTTGGTCATTTCGATTCTACGTTGGACGCGCTTTCCCCTCAGAGGACAGGGATCCTGCTGTTTGGGATAGGGCACCTTGTTTGCAGGGGTCATGCACAGGGTAGCTGCCAAAGAGCTTCAAGGTTTCGGCAATCGATTCCAGCGCCGCAATCACCTCGGCATCCAGATAGGGCTGGCCAACAGGATTCTCCAGATCGACAAAGACATAAGTCCCTGCCTGTCGGATCCCGTTAGCCAAGCCCTTGCCCAGAGCAAAGGCCAGAAAGTCTTTTTTTCCTGCAAGCGCGGGGGGGTAGGTTGCAGGTTTGGCTCGGACAAGAGATCATAGAGTTTCGTCAAAACCCAAAGCTCCCATTGACAGCGTGACGGTGGAACACAAGCACATTCAGTTAGACAGTCGGCCCGCTGGCCTGAGTACAGCCACCGGTACCATCAAAGCCCAGTTGGACTTGCTACTGCTGGGGTTGGAGTCCCTGAGCGGAGAAAGTTCCGA
>NZ_JANSIG010000085.1:0-12683 GCF_047461975.1 Synechococcus sp. R55.3
TGGTTGGAAACAAACAGAATGCTATCGCTGCATAGTTGAACAGTGATGTTCAGCAGTGTTCAGCGTAAATGTATCAGACCCATTCCACTATGGCAGAGGAGAAGCCAAAAACCCACTCTCCGGCTTTTGCCAGGCATGCTCGCTATAGTGGAAGCCGAGTTGCGGGATAGATTCTGTGTTGCAGGCTTCTCCTTTCTTCCAGGCCGGGCGGATGGGCGCCTATCCCCTGGGCTCAGGCTGCTATCACTTCTCGGTGTGGGCGCCCTTGGTTGAGCAGGTGGAGCTGAAGCTGCTCAGCCCTGTCCAACGTTGCTTTACTCTAGTGCGGGATGAGCAGGGCTATTGGCAGGGGGAGGTGGACGGGATCCCGCCTGGGCCGGTGGACTATCTCTACCGCCTGCACACCTCAGCAGGGGTAGTGGAGCGACCAGACCCGGCCTCCCGCTGTCAACCGCATGGCGTTCATGGCCCCTCGCGGGTGGTGGATCCCCGCTTCGACTGGCAGGATCAAGGGTGGAAGGGGATCCCGCTGCCCCAGTGGATCCTCTACGAGCTGCATGTGGGCACCTTTACCCCTGAGGGCACCTTTGCCGCCCTGATCACTCGCCTGCCGGAATTGGTAGAGTTGGGGGTGAATGTGCTGGAGCTGATGCCGGTGGCCCAATGCCCGGGGGGACGCAACTGGGGCTACGACGGTGTTTATCCCTACGCGGTGCAGACCGCCTATGGGGGAGCTGAAGATCTGAAAGCCCTGGTGAACGCCTGCCACCAACTGGGCTTGGCCGTCATCTTGGACGTGGTCTACAACCACCTGGGGCCGGAGGGGAACTACCTGCGGGATTTTGGCCCCTACTTCACCGACAAGTACCACACCCCTTGGGGGGATGCCCTCAACTTCGACGACCGCTATTCTGACGGCGTGCGAGAGTTTTTCCTACAAAACGCCGAGTACTGGCTGGAGGAGTTTCATCTCGATGGGCTGCGGCTGGACGCGGTGCATGCCATCTACGACTTCGGCGCCCGGCCCTTTTTGCAGGAGCTGGCGGAGCGGGTGGATGCCCTAGAAGCTCGCACTGGCCGGCCCAGGGTTCTCATTGCCGAAAGCGACCTCAACGATGTCCGCCTCATCACCCCCCGAGAGCAAGGGGGCTACGGGCTAGATGCCCAGTGGTGCGACGACTTTCACCACTCGGTTCACACCCTGCTCACCGGCGAAACAGTGGGCTACTACCAGGATTTTGGCCAATTGGAGCAACTGGCCAAGTCCTACCGGGAAAGCTACGTCTTTTCCGGCCAATACTCCCGCTACCGCGCCAGGCGTTACGGCAACTCCGCCGCCGGACGGCCAGGATCCCAGTTTGTGGTCTGCATCCAAAACCACGATCAAATCGGCAACCGCATGTTGGGAGAGCGCCTCAGCCAGCTCACCTCTTTCGAGGGCCTCAAGTTGGCTGCCGCTGCCCTGCTGTTGGCCCCCATGCTGCCGCTGCTGTTTATGGGGGAAGAATACGGGGAGGTGGCCCCCTTTCTGTATTTTGTCAGCCACGGGGATCCCGATTTGGTGGAAGCGGTACGACAGGGACGCCGCCGCGAGTTCAGCGCCTTTGCCTGGCAGGGAGAGCCGCCGGATCCCCAAGCTGAAGAGACTTTCTTGCGCTCCAAGCTGAATTGGGAGTTGAAAAAGGCCGGTCACCACCAGGTTCTCTGGAAGTGGTACCAGACCCTGATCCGGCTGCGCAAAACCCAACCGGCTCTCCAGCACTTGGAGCGGGATGGAGTGGAAGTGGAGCTGTTTTCGGGCGCTGGCCTTGCCCTGCACCGCCGCCACGGATCCCAGTCTTTGCTTGCCCTTTTCAACTTCAGCCCCAATCAGGCGGTCACCTATGCCCATTGGCCCGGCGGCACCTGGGAGAAGCTTTTGGATAGCCACGAGGCCCAGTGGTTGGGAAAGGGATCCCAACTGCCGGCAGAAAGCCAAGGGGATCCGGTTGAGGTACTGGGCTATGGGGTGGGCCTCTATGGTGCTTTGCACCGCTAACGCAGATGGCTGCGGCCAGAAGGGAAATCTCGACCGCTCCAGACCTGGCAAACGGAAACGGTCTAGCCGATCTTCGCGCCGCGGAAATAGAGGGAGTCAGGCAAGGGCCTGCGGGCGAGGCTGGGATTTCGGGAAGGTTTGCTCACCGGTTGGCCGCGATAGGTCAGCTTGGGCTTGGCAGGGTTGCCCGTAGGAGCAGCCTCTGGTTGGGACTGCACGGGTACGCCCGGCGACAGTTGAGCCCACACTTCCGCGTGATTCTCAAACTGCACCACAATGCTAAGAAATCCCCTTTCAATGTCGGCGCGACAGGCAGATATCGCGTCTTGGGCGCGTTTGTACACTTGCCGAAGGGCGTAGAAGTGATTCTGAAACTTGATCACCTCCACCAAACCCTGAGGAGTCGAAGCCCAGAAGCCACTGTCTGCATCGCTGTAGTCGAGAATAACCATGGCTAACTCCTACACTGACGAGTGGATGGATAAAGAATTCCCAACTCTTCCACTATGGATATCAAACGTCGTGAAACGTAATGGTGAGCTTGATCACATTGACAATGTTTCGATATCTCTTGAGTGTCTTGATTGCAGCTATGTTGAATTACAGTAGTGCAACCGCTCCTTGGCTCTCAACTTTCCTCTTCCTAATGAGATAAAAACTGCGAGTTAGGGCCTCGGCGGTGCAGATTGTCAGGGGAACGTCTCAAGCTCGTTCAAAGCCCCTATTTTCAGATAGAATATCTACAGAATCACTATGGAAATAACTTGTAATCTTGACCGCAGCCGTAGCGCCAAGCCTCGCGGCGCCGCTTCCAGAAGTAGTCTTGGGGGTCGGTTTCCAGCTCCGGGCGATCCGTTAGCCTTTGCAGCAGCTCGAAGAGGCCAAGCGCGCCAAAGTGGCCCGCCCATTCCACCAACTCCGGCAACCCCAACCGAGGCAAAAGTCTGGCTACCAAGCTGGGATCCCGACGCGTCACCCCCCACAGGGCCTGGGCCAAGCCGCCAAACTGCACCACATCCTGCAAAAAGGGCTGCACCACCTGGGGGCCAGCGGCAACCATGGCCGCAAACACCCTGCTCAACAGGCGGTTAATGCTATTGGGATCCCAGGTTTTCTCCCGCAGAGGGGGGATCATGGCCTTCTGAAATAGCCAGGTCACGGCCAAGTTGGGCTGGTAGGGTTGCAGCAGGGCCAGGGCTGCCTGGTTCAACTGCCGTTGCGCCAGGGCCTCGTGGATCCCCTGCTGTAGGCGATCCAGGTGGCGCAACATGGCGCCAAAGCCGCCAAAGCTTAGAGGCGACTGGCTGCCACTGCTATCCCCCACCGCCAATAGGCGATCCCAGGGCAGTTGCAGCGGGCTGCGGCGGTAGGCGGGGAAAACGCCACATAGCTTGCGCACCCAGCGGATCTGGGCCAGCTCCACCCCCTGGTAGGCTGGCAGCAGCCGGCAGTAATCCCGCCAGAGCTGCTCTAGACTAGGCCGCCGGGGATCCCGGTCGCAGTAGGTAAAAAGATAGGTGGTGCGCCCATCGCGGGCAGGGAAAGCTTCCCAAAAGGGCTGGTAGCCGTTCTGGGCTGGGGTAAAGCTGTAGAAGAGATCTCCCGTGGGTTGGTCGGGCAGCCCCTGGGCACAGGATCCCACCACCAGACAGACGCTATCTGGCGGCTGCCCTTGGCGAGCCTGGGCCGCGATGGGCGAGCGGTGCCCCATGGCATCCACCAGCAGTTGAGCACGGATCTGTCCCTTGGTGGTCTGGAGGCAGATCCCATCGGGGTGAACAGTGGCACTTTGAAAGGCAGTCTGCTCCCACACTTGGCCCCCCCAGGCCAGGAAATGCTGCTTGAGGAACTCCAGGAGGCTGACTGGATCCACGCCCACATTCAGCACTCCCTCCACCCACCAGTGGGGGCCCTCCCCAAAGCCAATCCGCCCCCTCGGGTAGTGGGTAACCTGGACTGCCTCCCACTCGGGCGGGGTAAGCAGCTCCAGCTCTAACAACACCTGCAGCTCCTGGTGTGAGGTGTTCCACTCCTGCTCCCGCCCCCGCAGGATCCCGCGCTCCAGCAGGATCACCCGCCAGCCCCGCTTGGCCAAAGCCGCTGCCAAGAAGATCCCCAGGGTGCCACCGGCAATGACAACATCCACCTCCCAGCTGCCCAAGCTCTGGGAAGCCTGCTGCACGACTGTCGGCGGTAACTCCCTCCGCCTCTGCCGCAGGGATCCCCACCAGGCATCCGAGGCGGGCAAGGCTTCCGGCGGGGGGACAACTTCAGCCATCGGCAGGAGGAACCCACAAGACCATCCTCTTCACCCTAAATCAAGCCCCGACTTTTGAGGCGACGGTGGAGCAAAAGCAGCGTATCCGCCTCGCCGACATTGCCCGGAAACAACACCACCGGCAGGTTGGGAAAGCGGGGATGATCGGACGGGGTGATCACCATCGAGATCCCTGGGTAAATTTGCCCCAGCAAACGCACTGCCGGCAAGTCGAGGCCAGTGCTGAGGGTGTCGTTGGAGGTGATGCCACCCTTGCTGATGAGGTAGCCAATTCCCGGCGGCAACCCCTGCACCACGCCCATCAACAACCGCGAAACCTTCTGTCCAAAAGCCAGGCGCCTTTCCACGGAGCCCTTTTCAAAAGTCAGTTCCTCCCGGCTGGTGTAGACCACCGGCGTCAGACCCTTCTCGTAGGCGCTGTGAACTTGGGCCAGGATCCCTGGCAGCAGCTCCGCGTTGGGATCCAATAGTCGCCTCACCTCCACCTCGATGCCTTGGGTTTCAGGCTCCTGCAGAAGGCGGGCCAACTGCTGGCTGGACTTTTGCACGTGGGATCCCACAATCACCACCCCCGGTTGAGAGGAGCGAACAAACTGCCCCATCTGTTCCGGGGGAACGGGTTGTGGCGGCAACTGGGCCAGAGCCGTCAGGAGGCTGGCGGCACTGCGAAACAAAAAGCGTTTGCCTTGAGAGGCTGCCGCCAAAACATCTTGGGCAAACCGATCCAGATCCGCTTGAGTTTCTCCATCCACTACACAGCAGATATTCCCCTGCAAGGCCAGCAGCCGCGGCAAACAGCCAGAGCGAATCTGCTCTAGGGTCAATCGCTCCACCTGCTCAGCCCGGATCCGCCCCTGGGTTTTCTCCTGCACATAGTCCGGCAAATAGCTGTGGTGGTAGCCAAACACCGCATCCCGAGCAAACTCCGTCTCATGCACCGGCACCCAGCGCTCCCCCACCCGTAGGTAGTGGACACTGTTGCGGGTGATGCGCCCTCCCTCAAAAAAGGCCGGCACCAGAAAATGAGCATCGAAGGGCCCCAGCTCCGCTGCCATCACATCGGTTTCCAAGGGGTAGTGCCCCCGCAGCGTCGAGTCGGAGCGGCTAACAAAAAGGGCCCGCTCCCACCCCAGCTCCCCCATGGCCTGCTTGAGGGCCCGGCAGACCGACCGCGTCACCTCTTCGGCCTTGGCCGGCGGCAGGGATCGGGTGTTGGTGAGGATAAAGCGAATTGGCGAGCTATCCTGCAACCCCAGCTTCAAGGTCTCCGGATCCCAGCGGGTGAGGAGCAGGCAACTGTGAACGGTTTGGGATCCGGTGGGATCATCGTCCAACACAATGATGGGGGGAAGAGCCATGAGACCGTCTCAATCGACAAAGCAACCCGAGAACTCCAGAGGACGAATCCCCCTCAGAGGGCAACCGCTGTTCTCATCTTCGCCTAAGTTGGCCGTCTTCTCTGCCCTTATTCCAGGCGAAGTTTGCCATGATTGAGATCAACTGGCTCTGTTGAATCCAAAACGACTGCAGACATTTCCCCCCTGCCCACATTCATGGGAGAAAGCCATGGGGCAAGCCGAGCTGCAACTTCACATCAAACGGGTACAGCAGGACGTGCTGCGCATGGGGGCGCTGGTGGAAAAGTCGGTGGTCTTGGCCCAGCAGGCCCTGTTTGAACAGAACTTGGCCGCCGCCGAACAGGTGATCGCCCAAGACAAGCAAATTGACCGTTTTTATCGTCAAATCGAGAAAGACTGTATTAATTTGATTGCCTTGCGCTCCCCGGTGGCGCGGGATCTGCGCTGGATCAGTACCCTGATGCAACTGGTACGCGATCTGGAGCGGATTGGCGACTACGCCAAAGATTTGGCCGAAGTGGCCCTGCGCTTGGTCATGTACCCGCCGCCCCCGGAGCTGGGTCGTATTCAGGTGATGATGCAGCGTTGCCAGAAAATGCTCAGCCACAGCCTGGTGGCCCTGACGGAATTGGATGCTGACCTGGGCCGACAACTGAAGCGGGAAGACGACGCCGTTGATGAAGATTACACTAACCTTTACAATACGTTGGCGCAGCAGTCTGACATTCGCGGATCGGTCGAGCCTATTCTATTGATGTTGCTGGCGATCCGTTACCTGGAGCGTCTGGCCGACCACAGCACCAACATCGGTCAGCGGGTAGCTTTTATCGTCACCGGCCAGCGTGACTAACGCCAACGGGTTGGGTCTTGCGATGTCTTAACCCCTCTTCTTCTCTCCTCTTTTGCCAATACCCAAAATGGACTTCTCTCGAATTTTTCAGCATTTTCTCTCTCAGCCTCCCGAGCAATTGACCGACAAAGATACTCTTCTTGCTCTCTTGCAGTCCGCCGATCCAGAAGCGCCGGAAATGCTCGAGATTGCCCTAGATGGCCTGGTGCGGGCCGGGTTTCTGGAACGACTAGGGGATCCACCCCGTTATCGGCGCAAGCCGGACGAATCTTTGGTGGTGGGGCGTTTGCGCTGTTCCAGCAAAGGCTTTTGCTTCGCCATTCGGGACGAGCCGGGGGTGGAGGATGTGTACATCCACGGCAGCAACCTCAGCGGCGCTTGGAATGGGGATCAGGTGTTGGCGCGGGTCACCAAAGATGGCAACCGTCGCCGCAGCCCTGAGGGAGAGGTGGTGGCCGTTGTGGAGCGGGCCAATTCTGCCCTGGTGGGTCGCCTCAAACAGACGGAACAGGGTTTTCGGGTGGTGCCCTTGGACGACCGGCTGCTGTTCGAGCTGGCCCTGACGGAGGGATCCCCTGTCGAGCTGGCGGAAGGTCGGGTGGCCTATGTGGAGGTGAATCGCTACCCGCTGGGGGATCTGCCCCCAACCGGAACCATTCGCAAAATTTTGGGCGACGGCCCAGAGGCCTCCATCGATGCAGATTTGGTCTGTTGCAAGTACGACCTACCGCAGGAGTTTCCCGCTCCAGTGTTGGAGGCAGCAGCAGCTCTGCCCAAAAAGCTCAGCCGCTCTGACCAAAAGGGCCGCCGCGATCTGCGCGATTGGTTTTGCATCACTTTGGAGCCTTTGGATCTGCAGCATCCCCACGGCTTGGAACCCAACGTGGCTGTTTCCTTGCAGCGGCAAGAGAATGACCACTGGCTGCTGGGGATCCACATTGCTGACGTGGCCCATTGGCTGGATCCCGACCACCCCTTGGAGCAAGAGGCTCAGCAGCGGACGGCCACCGTCTACCTCGATACGATGGTGCTGCCTCTCTTTCCGCCGGAGGTGCACAACCGCCTGGCTCTGTTGCCACAGCAGGAGCGCTTGGCCTATTCACTGCTAGTGACCCTCGACCCAGAAGGGGTGGTACAAAACTTCGAGATCTACCCCAGCCTGGTGCAATCGCGGGCTCACCTGTCCTATGGTCAGGTGCAGGCTCTTTTGGCCACCACCGCCGACTTGGGCCCCGACGAAGAAGTGCCGGAGTTGATGGCCCTGCTGCAAAACCTGCTGCGCCTCAGCCAGATCCTACGGGCCAAACGTCACCAGGCGGGGGGATTTGACCTGCCCCTGTTGGATTTGCTCACTCCCCACTCTGCCGATGAAAGCGGCTACGGCCCCCTCTTGATCAGCGATCGCCTCGGCGCCCATGCCCTGATGACGGAAATTCTCCTGCTGGCCAACCAAATCCTGGGCCACCATTTGCGCCAGTTGGGGATCCCTTCTTTGGCCCGCGTGCAGCCTGCCCCTGCCGCCGAGGCCCTGCAGAGCTTTTTGCGCCTGGCCAATGCCATGAAGCTGGATCTGAATTTGCAAGATCCCGCTGTCGTAACTCTGGCGGACTGGCAGCGGATTTGTGCCCGCATCACCGCTCCCGATGTGTTGGCCTCTGGCGCGAGCCCGGCCTTGGTGGCGCAGATGCTGGCCACCTTGCCCCCGGTCGAGTATCGTCTCCAGCCTCTGGAAGAGCAACTCGGCCATTTTGGGTTGGGCCTCAAAGAACCCTACGCCACCTTTACGGCCCCCTTGCGCCGCTATGCCGACTTGCTCAATTTGCGTGCTCTGCACCTGGCCCTGAGCAAAGGACGCGATCGCCGCAGCCCTCGCTCCAAAACTGTGGTGGATCTGCACGGCCCCAGCGGCTACGGCCAAATCGACTGGCAAGTGTTGCCGCCAAAGGTGCAGGAGGAATGGCAGGCGTTTCTCCAGGCGCAACTGCCCAAAATTCAGGAGGGGTACCGGATCCGTCAGCAGGCGGAGCGGGAGCTGATGGGCCTGAAGCGCTCTGAGTTCATGCAAAAGCACCTGGGAGAGGTGTTCCCCGGCCTAATCATCGGTGTCCAGAACTACGGCTTTTTTGTCCAGGTGGATCCCATCTTGGCGGAAGGCTTGGTGCGGGTCAGCACCCTGAAAAACGATTGGTACGAGTACCGCAGCCGTCAGCAGGCGCTGGTGGGACGCAAGAGTCGGCGCCAGTTTCGCCTGGGGGATCGGGTGGAGGTGCAGATTAAGAACGTGGATTACTACCGCCAACAAATTGACCTGGCGGTAATCGGGGAAGGCCGTCCCTACGAAGAAGAAGAATAAGGCGGGGATCCCTCCATGGATCGCAGCTGGAGAGGACGGTTGTTGCGAACTCTGGCTCTGGCAAAATAGGCGATACCTAGATCAGGAAGATCCTACCGGAGCTTCCGGCACCCAGCTCTACTGCCCCGAAAGAGTCCAGGGTGCTCCCTGTGTCTGTATTGCCTTCCTATACTGAGTAGCAAAGCTCTGCCGAACTCCTATGCAGCCCACCAATCCCAACCAATTTACCGAAAAAGCTTGGAGCGCCATTGTCCAGTCCCAAGATGTGGCCCGGCGGCACCAGCAGCAACAGTTGGAAACCGAGCATTTGCTGATCTCCCTTCTGGATCAAGAAGGGGGGCTCACCCAAACCCTCCTGCAACGGGCAGGTATCGATCCGAGGCTGGTGCGGGATAAAGTGGAAAGCTTCATCAACCAGCAGCCCAAGTTGGCGCGGGTGGATCAGCTCTACTTGGGTCGCGGCCTGGAAACCACCCTGGATCGGGCCGAGGAGTTTCGCAAAGAGTACGGCGATGATTTCATCTCGGTGGAGCACTTGTTTTTGGGATCCCTGCAAGATGAGCGGGTGGGCAAGCGGGTCTTGGCACCCCTGGGCCTGACGGTAGAGCGCCTCAAACCGGTCATCAAAGAGGTGCGAGGCAAACAGCGGGTCACCGACAAAAACCCCGAATCCCGCTACGAAGCCCTGGAGCGCTATGGCCGCGATCTCACCCAGGCGGCCCGCGAAGGGAAGCTGGACCCGGTGATCGGGCGAGATGACGAGATCCGCCGCGTCATTCAGGTGCTCTCCCGCCGCACCAAAAACAACCCCGTCCTCATCGGCGAACCCGGCGTGGGGAAAACAGCCATTGTGGAGGGCCTAGCCCAGCGCATCAACCGGGGAGATGTGCCGGAGTCTCTGAAAAACCGGCGAGTCATTGCTCTGGACATGGGCGCTCTCATTGCCGGGGCCAAGTACCGCGGGGAATTTGAAGACCGCCTCAAAGCTGTGCTCAAAGAGGTCACTGAATCCGAAGGCCAGATCATCCTCTTCATCGACGAGTTGCACACCGTTGTCGGCGCCGGGGCCGGCGAAGGGGCCATGGATGCCGGCAACTTGCTCAAACCCATGCTGGCGCGGGGCGAGTTGCGCTGTATCGGCGCCACCACCCTGGATGAATACCGCAAGCACATCGAAAAAGATGCGGCCCTAGAACGCCGCTTTCAGCCGGTGTACGTGGATCAGCCTTCGGTGGAAGATACCATCTCCATCCTGCGCGGCCTCAAAGAGCGCTACGAGCTGCACCATGGGGTGAAAATCAGCGACTCCGCCTTGGTGGCGGCAGCGGTGCTCTCCAACCGCTACATCTCCGAGCGCTTCCTGCCCGACAAAGCCATCGACCTGGTGGACGAGGCGGCGGCCAAGCTGAAAATGGAAATCACCTCCAAGCCCGTCGAATTGGATGAAATTGACCGGCGGATCATGCAACTGCAGATGGAGGAGCTCTCCCTGAAAAAAGAAGATGATGCTGCCTCTAGAGATCGCCTCAGCAAAATTGAGCAGGAGCTGGCCAACCTGACGGAGCGACAACGGGAGTTGAATGCCCGCTGGCAATTTGAAAAAGAGGCTATTGAGCGCCTGCAAAGCCTTAAAGCTGAGCGGGACGCCGTTAAGCTTCAAATTGAGCAGGCTGAACAAAAATATGACCTCAACCGCGCTGCCGAGCTTAAGTACGGCAAGCTGATGGAATTGGAGCGGCAAATCCAAGAGCAGGAGGCTCACCTGGCCAAGCTGCAGACCAACGGCGAGCCGCTGCTGCGGGAGCAAGTGACTCCTGAAGATATCGCTGAGATCGTCTCCCGCTGGACCGGGATCCCAGTCACCAGCCTGATGGAGTCGGAAAAGCAGAAGCTGCTGCGCCTGGAAGCCCATTTGCACCAGCGGGTGGTGGGCCAAGACGAGGCGGTAGCCGCCGTAGCGGCAGCCATTCGGCGCGCCCGGGCCGGCATGAAGGATCCCAATCGCCCCATCGGCTCTTTCCTGTTCATGGGGCCCACTGGCGTGGGGAAAACCGAGCTGGCCCGTGCTTTGGCGGAGTTCCTCTTCGACACTTCCGAGGCGATGGTGCGCATCGACATGTCCGAGTACATGGAGAAGCACTCGGTCTCTCGTCTAATCGGAGCTCCTCCAGGCTACGTGGGCTACGAAGAAGGCGGGCAGCTCTCCGAGGCGGTGCGGCGACGCCCCTACTCGGTGGTGCTGTTTGACGAGGTGGAAAAAGCCCACCCGGATGTCTTCAACATCCTGCTGCAGGTGCTGGACGATGGCCGCATCACCGACTCCCAAGGGCGGACAGTGGACTTCAAAAACACCATCATCATCATGACCAGCAACATCGGCAGCGACCTCATCCTGGAAATTGGGGCCGATGAAAGCCGCTACGAGGAGATGAAAACTCAGGTGCTGGCCATGCTGCGGCACCACTTCCGACCGGAGTTCCTCAACCGGGTGGACGAGCTGATCATCTTCCACGCCCTCACCAAAGAGCAAATTCGCCAGATTGTCGGCCTGCAAATGCAGCGGGTGGAAAAGCTGCTGGCAGATCAGCAAATCGAGATCCTGCTCACCGAAGAAGCCAAGGACTACCTGGCAGAGGTGGGCTACGACCCAGTGTTCGGGGCCCGTCCGCTGAAGCGGGTGATCCAGCGGGAGATCGAAAACCCCATCGCCACCAAGCTGCTGGAGAACGAGTTCCTACCCGGCGACCGCATTTTGGTGGATGTAGCCAACGAGCGGTTGATCTTCCGCAAGATCGGCTCTCAGCCCAGCCAGGAGCCACCTGCTGCTGTGGCCGTCAGCTAAAGTGAGGGATCCTTCACAGAGTGATCACCTGGTCAGGTGGGTTGTTCTTCAACGCCTCGTAGAGGTCAGGGAAGCAGCCCACTTGCACCCCTTGCACTACATTTTTGGGAATGCACTGGGCCGGTTCCTTGCGCCCGCGTCCTTGGGCATCACACCAGCGGGGTTCCCCTTCGGCTAAGTTGCGCTCCAGGGCACACATGTCGCACATCATCAGCAGGATGTTTTGCTCTTGGGCAACCTTGGCCAAGCGCTCGCCAATGGGATCCCCCTGCCGCAAAACAAAGCAGTTGTCGTCGAAAAAGAACATGCCCACCACCTCCGCTCCATGCACCCCTGCTTCTAGCTGAGGCAGGATCATCTGGCCCAATTTGTAGGTGCCGCAGCGGGGATGGGTGAACACGTAGGCAACTTTCATGAGGCCCTCCTTGCTGTTCTCAATTTTGATTATTAATGATTATCATTTTCAAAGTAACACGAATTCCCTGACGGGGGTTGCCGGAACCCAGCAGGCCGAGGTGGAGGTTCATTGCGAACCTGCTTGAGACTGTTCCTGATGCCTTTGTGCTGTCCAGCTCCTCTCCCTTCGCAGGAGAGGGAAGTTACGATTATTTCGATTCAAACCAGGACGCTGCACCCACACCTAAAACGTTGGTCGCGTTGTCGCGTCAGCGTTGCGGAGCAATAATGCGGCGGGCCAGAAGGCTTTTCTCAATAGCCCAGGCGTCTCACCCTAACCTGAAATGACTACAGATTGTGGGTTTACTGAGGACACGGCCAATTATTCAGTGGCATTTCTCACTTGAGATGCGGGAGGGGTTTTCTGGCGGGTTGTCAGGATTTGGGGTTTCTAATTGCCAAGGCTGCTCTCGGAGTTGCTCTATTGAACCACTAGGTTGTGTTGATCTTTCATTTGAGCCAAAAGAGAGCACTGACGAGATAGAGAAAACTCAAGAAGTTCCTGGCC
>NZ_JANSIG010000086.1:0-12658 GCF_047461975.1 Synechococcus sp. R55.3
GGTAGTAATCCGTACTGAACATATTATACATTATTTTCAGTATAGTTGAGCTTATTATTGACTAGAGTCATGCTCCCCAAGTTCTGGCTGCCCATACCTGTCTGTTGTTTGTAACCTATGAGTCAGATGTCTGCCCGGTCGGGATCTTACTGGCGCGCAACCCTGACGCGGTGGTTCCCACAGCCTCTGGATCGCTGGGTGGCCGGGATCACCCTCTGCAACCTGGCCATCGGGGCGATCCTGGTGGTGTTGGGCAACCACACAGCTCCTTACGTGCGGGACTTTAACTGGCAACAGCAACGGGTGGGGGCGCAAGAAGTGCAGATGGTGCTCACCTTCAACCGCCCGATGGATCCCGTCAGTGTTGAAGAGCATTTGGAGATCCAGCCCCCTCTGCCAGGCCGAATGCGCAAGCTGGGTCGCCGCTTTTTTTGGACGCTGACAGAACCAGCCCCTTACGGCCAGACCTACCGGGTGCGCCTGCAGGCAGCCGTGGATGAACGGGGCCAGCCCATGGCCCAGCCCTTTGAGGGGGAATTCCGCACGCCGGATCGGCAGTTGCTGGGGATCAGCACCGAACCTGCCCAGCGAGGGCGAATGTTTCTGTTCAACCTGGAGACGGGATCCACTACCCTGCTGACTCCGGCTGGGCTCAAGGTAACCCAAATGCAGCCCAGTGCCGATGGCCGCTTCGTGTACTATTTCGCCACGGCTACCCACCCACAGCACCAGGATCTGTACCGACTGGATCTGGAGGATCAGTCTTCGCAGTTGCTGCTGGATCATCAGGGTTACCAAAACCTGCGCTTCCAAGTCTCGCCGACGGGGGAACTGGTGGTGGCAGAGCGGATCCCGCTGCAACGGGATCCCATGGCTGCCGTCCAGACGGAGCTGTGGATCCAGAAAACGAGCCGGGATCCCTTTGAACGTCTAGAGCTGGATACGGCGGTGGGGGGAGATTTTTTCATTAGCCCCGATGAGAGCAGCCTGCTCATCTCGCAGGGACAGGGGGTGGGGATCGTACCCTTGCATCCACGGGCGGCAGCGGAGAGCTTTCTAGCCCAGTTCGGCCAAACCTTAGCCATCCGCCCCGATGGGGCTTTCGGGGCTTTGCTGCGCTTCAATCCCGACTACACCCGCAGCCTCTCCATCGTCAGCAATACCGGCAACAGCGAGGAGATTTTGAGAACCCAGGGATCCATCCTGAAAGGGGCTTTTTCCCCTCGGGCGCCCATCTTCTACGCCTTGGTCAGTGAGGTCTCTCACGTTAGCGGTGCGGAGCATGATTCTGTTGGCGAGGTCGCGATGGACTCCCCCAGCTACACCGAGTCGCCCCGCCTGCTGGCGATAACGCTCGGCACTGAAGCAGGCAACGCCATAGAGGTGGTTCGAGCCACCTATCCCGTCGATCTGGACTTCAGCATTTCCCCGGATGGACGCATGCTGGCCTACACGCTCTTGGAACCGTTCCCAGGGATCCCGGATCCCTCGGCTCCCCTTAGCCGTAGCGGGCAAGCCATCATGGCCTCGCAAGTGTGGTTGGTGGATTTGCAGGACGGGCTGCCCATTCCTGATGGACAAAGTGGTTCGCACCGCTGGCGGGAACGCCGCCTACCGCTGGGCAGCAGCGCCCTAGCCTGGATCCCTTAGGGCGAGAAAGCCACTTGGAGAACAAACCTGCCTAGAATCAAGACAGGGTGTGCGAGGAGAGGTGATATGCGGCTCATTGACGAGCAGGGGCGGCTTTTGGGAAAAGTCAGCCTCTTGGATCTGGGAGCTCTGGCAATTGTGGTGGTGGCCATTGTTGCCGTCTTGTTCTTTCCGGGTCGGCAGGCGGGCAGTGTCGTCCAGGTGGGAGGTGGCCCCACGCTGCCGGTGGAAGTGGACATGATTGTGCGCGGGGTCAGCAGCCGCTCTATGGAACCTTTTCAGGCGGGGCAGAAGGCTGACCTGATCATCCGCAACCAGCCCTACGGCCAGGTGGAGGTGGTGCGAGTGGAAAATGTCAGCCGCACGGTGCCAGTGGTTTTCCCCGATGGGCGGGTGCAGAACTTGCCCGATCCCGAAGCCTATCGCCTCGATCTGGTGTTTACCTTGCGAGGGCGCGGCCAGCGGACGGAGAATGGCATCGTCCTGGGCAACAATCGCGTCAAAATCGGTGTTCCCCTAGAGCTAGAGACCTTTGGCTACAACTTGCGCGGCACCGTGATGGACGTGCGGCTGCCGCAATCGTAGAGGATGTCAACCCCAATGCAGCTACAGGAGATTGCCCAAAAGTTGGGATGTGCCTACGAGGGGGATCCCACCCTGGAAATTCACAGCGTGGCCAGCCTGGCGGAGGCTCGCCCAGGGGAGCTGAGCTTTCTCAGCGAGGCCCGCTACCTACCTCTCTTGGAGCAAACCCAGGCCAGCGCCGTCATCGTGGAGGAAGGGCTGGCTTTGCCCTGTTCCATTGCCTGCTTGCGGGGCAGGGATCCCCGTCTGCTCTTTGCCCAGGCCATTGAGCTGTTTTACCAGCCCTACCGCCTACCGGTGGGGATCCATCCTACAGCGGTGGTGGATGCCAGCGTCCAACTGGGGGAAGGGGTGGCCATCGGGCCGCACGCGGTGGTGATGGAAGGGGTGAGGATCGGCGACCACACCCAAATTCATCCCAATGTCACGATTTATCCCCACGTGCGGATTGGATCCCGGTGTCAGCTTTTCGCCAACTGCGTTATTCACGAGCGCACGGAGATTGGGGATGATTGCCTCATCCACAGCGGCGCTGTCATTGGCGACGACGGCTTTGGGCACATTCCCCTGGCGGATGGCTCCTGGCGGCGCATGCTCCAAGCGGGACGGGTGGTGCTAGAGGATAACGTAGATGTGGGCAGCAACACCACCATCGATCGGGCTGCTGTTGGGGAAACCCGCATTGGCCGGGGCACCAAGATCGACAATCTGGTGCAAATTGGCCACGGCGTGCGCACCGGATCCCACTGCCTGATCGTGGCTCAGGTGGGCATTGCCGGCAGTACCCAATTGGGCCACCATGTCATTTTGGCCGGGCAATGTGGCTTGGCCGGGCATCTTCACATCGGCGATGGCGTGCGTGTGGCCGCCCAAACAGGTGTAACCAGCGATATCCCCGCCGGTCAAACGGTGGCAGGCTACCCCCATCAACCCATTTCCGAATGGCGCAAGAGCATGGCAGTCCAACGGCATTTGCCCGAGCTGCAACGTACCTTGCGCAAGCTGGAAGCCCGTGTGGCCAAGCTAGAACAGAGCAGGGAATCATGAGAGACGGCAAAAGATGCGGATCCACATAAGTCTCCCGCCTTGTCCTGTCGGCCCTAGCTCTGCTCCAGCAACGACCGCAAAGTGTTCAGGTACTCGTTGATGTTGCGCCGGTTGCCGCCGAAATCATATTCCCCAACACGGCCTTCGGAAGTAATGTGTAGACGAGTATGGCCAGGATCCCCTTCTATTGGCGACAGCGAAACCGTTAGATCGTCCACGAACTTAAAAAAGTTGGTGCGGGAGATCCCCTTCACTTCCATCGCCTCAGCATCCACAGAGACCAGTTCCCCCCGCTTCCAAACTTGAAAGGCTTGCTCAGCCGCTTTTAACACCTGGTCTGGGCTAGCTGCAATCACAACTTCCTGTTGGGCGCGATTGTAGGGGGATCCACCCAGGGTGGCCGCTTGTAAGGTGGGGATCCCACTCGCCAAGCCGAAAAGCAGCACCGCTATCACCACCAAAAGTTTCCAGAAAGACATGCGGACAAAAGGAGAAGTTTACATCTCTTATTATGCCTTTCAGTTAGTAGAACGCTCCTGTTATCACCCTGTCAGCCTGAAGCAGAGCACCTGCCGGCGGTTCTATCGATGGGTTAGCCTACAGCTAATTCACTTGCCCCGAGTGCAAAAATGCTGGCCCAAGAAAAACTCCAAGAGAAAGCCGAGGAAAAGATTACTCCCCTCACCCGCCAGCAACTGGCGGAGCTCATGCCCTCGGCCCAGGGGCTGCTCAGCGATGAACCCGAAATGGAACACTCCCTGCATGCCCTGCAGCTTTTGATTCTGGTCAGCTGCCTCGCCCGCCTCTGGCAAGACCGCAACGACTACTTCCTCGCCTGGAACCTCACCGTCTACTACAGCCGAGAGCAACTCAAAAATAAAGACTTCCGCGGGCCAGATCTGTTTTTGGTCAAAGGGGTAGAAAACCGCCCCCGCCCTTCTTGGGTGGTGTGGGAAGAAGGTGGCAAATACCCGGACTTGATCATCGAGCTGCTTTCGGAATCGACTGCCAAAGTGGATCGGGGTGAGAAGCGGGAGCTTTACGAAAGGATTTTCAGGACACCGGAGTACTTTTACTATTCTCCGGAGACGCAGGAGTTTATGGGTTTGCGACTGAGGGGGGAGAAGTACGAGGAGATTGAGCCAACGGAGCAGGGCTGGCGCTGGAGCGAGATGCTGGAGCTGTATCTGGGGATCCATAACCAACAACTGCGCTACTTTTTCCCCAATGGGGAGCTGGTGCCTACTCCTGAAGAAGCTGAGAGAATCGAGCGCCAACGTGCTGAGCAAGAGCGACAGCGAGCAGAGCGCCTGGCCCAGAAGCTGCGGGAGCTGGGGGTGGATCCCGATACCTTGTAAGGGAGAGAGGAGAACTGGCAATGACTAACCCGAACCCAATTACTGAGGTGCTGGATCCGGTTTATCTACCCGAGTTGCCCCCCACCCAAGACGAGCTCCCCTACGACGACAGCGAACCTATGGAAAGCTGGCGGCACAGGTGCCAGATGGACTTGCTCATCTCCACTACCCAAACCTGGTTGCAGCAGCGCCCTGATGGCTTTGTCGGTGGCAATATGTTTCTCTACTACAGCTTGGAGCAGACCAGCGGCCGCAATTTCAAAGGGCCGGATTATTTTGTGGTGTTGGGCGTGCCTAAAGGCGAGCGCAAAAGCTGGGTGATTTGGGAGCAGGGCAAAGGGCCGGACGTGGTGATTGAGCTTCTTTCTCCCAGCACTGCCCAGGAGGATAAAACAAGCAAAAAGCAACTTTATGAGCAGATTATCCGGGTGCCGGAGTACTTTTGGTTTGACCCGTTTGATCCAGAAGACTGGGCGGGGTTTCGGCTGAGGGGCGACCGCTATGAGCCAATTCAAGAGGATGCCGAGGGTTGCTTGCCGAGCGAGGTTTTGGGATTGTACCTAGTGAAGTGGGAGGGCAGGTTTCGGGACATCGAGGCCACCTGGATTCGCTGGGCCACTGCTGCTGGGGAACTGGTACCCACCGAGGCCGAACTGGAGCGGCAAAGGGCTGAGCTGGCTGAACGGCGAGCGGAGCGCCTAGCCCAGAAGCTGCGGGAACTGGGGGTGGATCCGGGTACATTAAGCTAGAGCAAACGTCAGGGATCCCTCTCCATGCAGCGCCAAGACCTCGCACAGGATCTTGCCTTAGAACTGGAGCAAACCCAGAGTCTCACCCAGCTATTGGACTGGGCCTTAGCTCGTCTCCCTGCCCAACAGATCTTCTGCCAGATTGGCTGGGAAGAGTCCGCAGCTATTCTGCAGGCAATGCTTCGCTATACTGAAAAGCTGGCGGTGATTCTGCGGGATCCTCTGCAGAACTCATCCGAAAAGCCAATTAGCACGGAAGATATCCAAACTCAAATTTCTCAATTGGGATTAGAAGAACGGGTTCTACTTTTGGAAGGTTCTGTTCCTGCCCTTCTAGCAGATCTATGGCACTGGTTCCCAGAGACCCAGATTGGCGTTTGTTTCTGGACTGAACTCACGGACTACCGTACCTGTCTGCTTCAGTCTTTGCTACTGCGGGATTACTTGGCCGACTCAGCCCTATACTTGGTCAACCATTGCCGCTACGGAGCCATAGCCCAAGCCAACCTAGATTTGATGGGGATAGATCCCAGTTTTCATCTGCAGAAGGTTTTGCCCAATCTAGGCCAAGGGATCCATCTCCTCACTTGGGATCCCCAGCACAAAGGGTTAACCGAGCAGGATCTCGCTCACATCCAAGCAATTGGCCCTGGATCACTGCTGGCAGCTAACCCGGTATTCCTGACTTTTACCCAGCCGGATCCCTCAGAACCCAACCGGTTTTACCCCTGTAAATACATCAAGCTGGATAACTTCCTGCCTCAAGAGCTCAACCAAGCCATTCTCCAACATGCCATTACCCACCAAGACAAGTTTATCCCTTCCAAGAGCTACAGCAAGAGCAACACCGAGGCAGAGTCACTAAAATTTCGCCGCTCCCTGAGGCTGGACTTCGCTTACTTTCAGGAGCATGGATCCCTGCTGCGAGAAAAAATTGCGGCTGTTGCTCCCCAGATTTTTGCTGAGCTAGGCATTGAGAACTTTGACATTCAAATCTTTGAGATGGAGATGATTGCCAGCCATGATGGCTGCTTCTTTACCGCCCACACCGATAACTCCTACCCACAAACTGCCTTCCGCCAGGTGAGCTGCGTATATTACTTCCACAAAGAGCCAAAGCCTTATCGAGGAGGTGAGCTGCGCATCTACGATACCCAAAGGCAAAAACCTCATCCACCAATCCTGCACGGGGCATACGATGAGGTAACCCCTACAAATAACAGCATCGTCTTCTTCTCCAGCAGTTGCCTACATGAGATCCTGCCGGTATTTAGCCCTAGCCAAGCCTTTGCCGATAGCCGCTTCACTATCAATACTTGGCTAGGAGCCAAGCAATTCACCTAAAGGCTTGCAGCTCCACCATGGCCAGAGTTTGCATAATTACCACTGTTCGGGATCCAGGCGTGTGCTTGGAGTCGTTCATTCGCTATCACCTTGCCCTTGGAATTGCCCATATTTATATCTTCTTTGACGATCCAGAGGATCCCGCTATTCAGGTGGCACTTCAGTTTTCCGATGTAACGGCTATTCCCAACGATGAAGCTTTGCAAGTCCAACAAGCATTGGGGAATGTTCTCTATCCAAAATATGGCCCTCATACTGGCTATGAGGTCATGGCTCGCCAGATCCTTAACGTAGAAACTGCTATACAACTTGCCCTGGATCAGGGCATGGACTGGATTCTTCATATTGATGGAGATGAGCTTTTTTATCCTGGCCAGATGATGGCTTTGGATTGGTTTGATCAAGTAAGCGACGATATATTCCAGGTTACGTTCCTAAACCACGAAGCAGCTCCCGAAGCGTTTGAGATCGAAGACTACTTCCGCGAGGTCACTTTATTTAAGAGAAACCCTGCTATTTTGGATCCCGGATTCTATACCCAGTTTCAGAAGATCTCTAGTAAGAGTCAATACTTTTTAGCTTATCAAAATGGAAAGTCAGCAGCTCGGATCCATCCCTCTCTTCTGCCTAACAGCGTACATAGCTTTGATATTCCAGGGGATCATACTCTAGTAACGTCGTCTCCCTCTATTTTGCACTACTTGAACTGCGGATTCCAGAACTACTATAAAAAATACGCCCAACTGGGAAACTTTCCCGACTACTGGTGGCGCTCCAAGTCTAATCCTATTCGGGTTCCCTTTCACTTGGCCTCACGGGACGCTTATTGCTCAGGAGATAGAACTTCCATGGAAGCTCTTTATCAAGAGTTCATACTTTACAGCAGTCCTGAAACCAACCAGAACCTCATCGAAAAGGGTATTCTTACTCGCATCTCCTACCCATCACAGTTACTGTCCTCGCTCTAGTTCACTGGTTTAGCCTAGAGCCCTTGCCTACTCTTGAGGGAGACTGGAGCAACTGAAATAAAAAAGCTCCCCACAGGGAGCCACGGAGTACATAAAGTAGAGATAGAAAAGATAGAAAAGATAGAAACTAGTCAAAGACGTTGCAGCTCTTACCAACAAAGGTAGACAGAGAAGTCACAACTGTCTCCTGTGATCCCAGCCCAATGGTGCACTGAATAGATTGACCAGAAGCGTTAACGTAGCGGCTTGCACCCGAGACAGCAGTGGTGTCCCAGCGCATCCCCTGAGGCGCAGTACTAGTAACATTGCTGGCCGCTGGTGTTTGGTAATTGGGGGCGCTCCAGGGATCATTCATAAACTTATCGCCCCTAGCGCCGCAGGAATCAGCCCCATTAGTGGTAGGACATCCGAACTCAATTCTGGCGTATTTTTCCGGGTACACGCCAACATCTAGGCGATAGACTTCAGAACCACGACCCACTGCCGTGAGAGCTGCTTGAGCTTCAGCAGTGCGGGAGCGGCGCACTTGGTTTAAGAACTGCGGGATTGCCACTGCAGACAGCACACCCACAATTACAATCACCACCAACAGCTCAATCAGGGTGAAGCCCTTGGCTTTGGAGAGAATTTGCTGAGCCAGTTTGGCCCGCAACAGAGACTGACGAGACTTTGCGCTCATGAGTACCAGATCCTTTAGCAAACTAGAGAGTTAACTGTGCAGCTCACCTGCTAGTGCTAACTTACCCCGCTCAAGGGCGACTCATAACAGCCTGCTCCCTGGCGCAATTGCGGATTTTTGCCAGATGAGCCTGACACAGGTCAGTGGTTTAGCTGAGCCGGCCTCAGCATGGCAGATTAAGACTAGCACTCTTCCTTCAACCTATGAACCCTACGCTGCAAGCCCGGATCCTAGAAGCCAAGCAACTGCTTCAGCAGTCTCCCGATACCTTTGCGGAGTGGTTGGTTGCTTTTTACCGAGAGCAAGACGCAAAGGATTGGCAGGAGTTCCTGTGGGGTTTCTTTGATCTCTCCCCATCTTCATTGGCCAATGAGCCAGCCTTCCCCTCTGAGCCAGAGGCAATTACCCTATCGGCGCTGGAGCAGGCCTTGGCTGCTGGCCAGCTGAGCCTTGCTTACCAGCTCTACACGCCTCTGGTGAGAACAGGGATCCTGTCCCAGGAGAAAGTCTTGGATTTGTTACTATCCCTCGCAGGCCGTCTAGAAAATAGCCCCACGCAGGATCCACAGCAGCGTCTTCAGGCTTGTCTAAAGCTGCGGGAGATGGCCTTTGAGCTGGATCCAAGCCGGCGGGACAATGCCCAAGTTTTGCTGATGCGGGCCCTGCAAGCTCAGGATGAGCTGGCAGTTGGCTTTTATGGGCAAGCCCTACTGGAGAGCCTAGGCGGCGAGAAGAGCCTCGATATTACTCAGGAGCCACTCCTTACTGAATTGCTCGCGCGGCTATGGGACGATGGCTACCTGAGCTTGTTTTTTGAGGTGGCCACAACTTTACAAGTCTTTCTTCCGGAGGAACAAAGATCTGGATTTGCTGCTTTGCTGGCCCAGCTAGCCAATGCGGTGGATCCCGAGCAGGCGAAGCGCTATGAAGGTTTGTGGACGATAGAGGACTTAATCGGTGACTTTTTTCAGAGGGCAGCCCGCGCCTTCTTCCAGAACTCTACCAGTGATGGCTATTCCATTTTAGGAGAAGCTCTCATCACGGCGGCCGAGAGCTCACAGGTGCAAGAGAACTTTACTCTTCGTCTATCCCTTCTATCAGAATCGCTGGAAAAGTTGATCCATGCTGCCCAGCCAGAACGGATAAACCTTGTTATTCAAAAAATTATAGACTTGATTTTGTCAAGGGAAACTAACTTAGAGTCCTTAAAAATTGATGACGAAAACCTACTTGAGAGCTTAACAATTTCCAAATCCATTATATTTCGAGTTTGCTTTTGTTGGAGTTATCTAACTGACGATCGCTCTCTGATTCGTCATTACCAACAAATTGGTGGTAGAATCTTTAACGACTGCCTAAGCTTAATGGCTTCTCAGCGAGACTTTCTTTGGTCGGAATATTGGCAGAAGAATCAGCAAGATTACTGCAGATCCGGTAGAGCTGAGCGCAAGTTGCGAGTGGGCTTTTTGGGTAGCTGCTTTCATCGGCACTCGGTTGGCTTTCTCAGTGAGGCTACTCTCAGGAACCTATCTCGCGATCTTCTGGACGTTGTCTACTACTACTACCAGGGGTGGAAAAATGAAGATATAGCCAGTCATGACAATATGTATCAAAAGTTTCGCTCTCACGAAAATCTCCATTTTCGCTTTTTTCCAGGAGAAACCAAGCCGCCTCAAGTAGCTGCTCAAGCGCGTGAGGATCGCATCGATATCATGGTTTTTATGGACTCCCTTACCAGTCACGATGCCAGCATCGTAGCAGCTTTGCGGGCCGCTCCTATCCAAATTGGTTGGCTTGGCGGAGATGCTGTCGGTTTGCCAGAATTTGATTACTTTTTCGCCGATCCCTATATCCTTCCTGAAGATGCACAGGCCGATTACCATGAAAAAATTATCCGCTTGCCTAGCTACTGTGCTGTGGACTATCTGGACGTCCTGCCCGCTGATAAGATAGATTTCAGAGCTAAGCTGAGAATCGATCCGCAAGATATTGTTCTTCTAACTGCGGCCAGTGCCTACAAGCGCACCCCTGAATGCATTGATGCTCACCTGCAGATTCTAAAAGCCGTACCTAACGGTATCCTAATTGTCAAAGGCTCAGGGGAAATTGCCACAGTTATCAGGCGTTACCAGGAAAGAGCTAAGGAATTGGATGTTTTGGATCGCGTCCGTTTTCTAGCTCAAGCAAGCAGCGTGGAAGAGCACCGGGGCCAACTAGCTTTGGTGGATCTTGTTCTCGATACCTTTCCCTACACAGGTGCAACCCACACTATGGAAGCTCTCTACATGGGTGTGCCAGTTCTTACCTTAGTAGGTCGCCATTACTACGGCCGAATGAGCTACAGTCTGCTAAAAAATATCGGTCTTGAAGATTGTATCACTTGGTCAGTAGAAGAGTTTATCCAACGTGGGATCCAACTGGGCCATGATCCAAAGTGGATTAACCAGATCAAGAGGAATATCAGGGATTCCCGTCGTTGGTCAGTAATTTGGGATCCAAGAGAACATGCTCGCAGCATGGAAGCTGCCTTCTTCCATATTCTAGAAGGTAAATCCCACGAAACTTATACGTTTCACCCCAACGACTTGTACTCAACTCCAGATGAATGGAACCAAGCTGGGATCGAGCTCATTCGATCCCTAAGTGCTGATGCTTCAGTCTCAACACGTCAATCTGCTTGGGAAGAGGCACTATCCCTGTGGCGAAGAAGTTTGGCTAAGGATCCCCGCCATGTTCCCTGCTGGCTAAATCGAATACATGCTCTACTGGTACTGGGCGATCGTCCTCGCGCCTTTGAAGATGCCTACGCTCTACTAGAATTTCTGTGCACAGAAGCGGCAGGTTTACGTCCTTCCAAAGCGATAGATCTCCCCATCTGGGTTGAAAGCGAAGTTTCTGCCCGCCCAAATGCTTACACGAAACACAGTTACCTCTATTATTTAGCCAGATGGATAGCTACTCATATTGGGGTCGTATACAGCCCAGAAGCCATGCGATTTTGGAACCTAACTTATTCGGTAGATCCAGATGATGAACAAGCAGCTCTGGCGGTAGCGATTGAGCTTCTCTCGCAGAAAAAGATAGAAGGGCTAATACCAATTAACCATATACTTAGCCTTGATCCAACTCATCGCCAAGCATGCCTGGTCAAGGAAATTGCACTGTGGGAGGTTGTGTCTCAAGTGCAAACAGCCTCTTTCCCTGCGCAGCCCGATCTCTATTTTGACTATGAAAATTGCAGACTCTCCCTCGAGCCTTCGTTCTCGAGTGTTGTCACCCGCGTCCTACTTACTCAAGGAGAATGGTTTGAGGACGAGATTAGCTTCTGCAAGCACTTTTTAAGACCAGGGATGAACGTAATCGATGTAGGGGCAAATGTTGGGGTATACACTTTCCTTGCTGCACATCGGGTAGGCCCTACGGGTAGTGTAATCGCAATTGAGCCCACGGCTTCTTGTCTTCAGTGTATGCGAAAGACAATAAGTGCCAGCTCCCTAGAGGATGTTGTCTTCCTCATAGAAGCCGCCGCTGGGGATCATGAAGGCACTGTTCAGTTACAAGAAGAAAGAGCTAGTGTATTCAACTCTATCGGCGATTCAAAGCAAAGGCCGGAACAAGTATCGAATGATGGAAAGGTTGTAAATCTCATTACTCTGAACTCTGTCTGGCGCTCGAGAGGTGAACCCCAGATTGATCTCATCAAGATTGATGCAGAAGGTGCAGAAGAGCAGGTTGTCTCCGGTGGGCTAGAATTACTTGCCGCCGGCCACCCTATCATTATTTTCGAGAACAAACATGTCTCCAAGGTTACCGGAACTGCTACAGCTAAAATACTGGAGCCTTTAGGCTATGAGTTTTATACGTACAATCGTTTCCTGAATAAGCTAACTAGGGTCAGACCTCAGCAATACCCAGTTTCTGCTCTAAACATTATTGCGATTCATCCTTCAGATCTGGAAAAAGTTGCAGACATGATATCGGTTTAGAAAGTTGGATCCGAATTTTGCTCTTTTGCTTGTGTTGAGCAAGGAGCTTTCCAGGGCTGGGTGGTTTCTGTTGTACGAGCAAGTCATTCAACTTTTCTGGGGAACAGAGCTTGCAGTGGGGGTGGGCAATCGTAAGTAGACAGCTCATGCCAAGAAGTCCAACTGACGTTAGACACTGCAGGCGCCGCGAGCAAGCCAATTTGAGCAAATTCAACTAACCGGAAGAGCGTAGCAATTGCATCAGCTGCTGGGGCGTCATCTGCTCGTAGGGCTCGAAAGGCTGGTGGATCCA
>NZ_JANSIG010000087.1:0-12164 GCF_047461975.1 Synechococcus sp. R55.3
CCTGCTCAGAGATAGGCAGGATGCGATCGCTTCTTTCCTGAACCATGTTCAGGAGAGTTCAGCGTGAATGTATCAGTTGTGGGGATCCGTACTCCACTATGGGTGGAGAGAAAAAGTGGGCTTGGATCCCAGTCCTGGTGGATGTAGCCGACTTGGGTGAGCGTTCCTTGACTTGGGCTTAAGTTATACCCTTGTCGGCATGAGTTTTGACGCTGTGGCCCACTCGGCCAGGTGATAGAACAGGGTCAAACCCAACAGCATTTGGGAGGTTTGTTGTCATGGCTACGTTGCAACCCAAAGTGACCCACCAGCTTTTGGCGGCCTTAGCCCTGTTTGCCTGTCTGGGCTTGTTGCCTGCTTGTGGCGAGAGCAGCAGCAGCACCGTCAGCCCCCCCAGCATCACCCCCACCCCCACCGGCTCATAATTCGGCTGGTTTTTGCATGCCCTTGCAGCGGTTGCCCAAGTTGGTTCAGCTTTGGGCTTTGAGGATCGCGGGGATCTTTTGTCTTTGTCTGCTGGCGGCCTGTGGAGGATCCCCTACCTCGATGGAGCCACCGCGGGCAGGGGAAGTGCCGATTGCCAGCTTCCTGTGCCGGTTGGATCGCCAGACCCGCAGCTTCACGGGGCCTATTTACGCCGAACAGCCCCAGGTTGCTACCTGCAACCCCGGTCGCCTTACGCCTGCAGCAGCCCAAAAGATGATGGATCGGCTGAATTTTCTACGGCTGTTGCACCAGTTACCGCCGGTGAAGCTCAATCCTCAGTTCCTAGAAGCCGCCCAGCAAGCGGCCTTGATGCAGGTAGCCAATGGTACTCTCAGCCACCAGCCGCCCCCTTCTTGGCGCTGCTTTACCCCTGCTGGGGAGGCGGGATCCCGCTTCAGCAACCTGGCGGTTGGGCCCATCCTAGAGCTGAACGGCCCCGATCCAGGCCGGGTGTTGGCGCGGCAGGTGGACATCTATTTTGCCGAGCCAGGTCGAGAAAACTTTGTGGATGTGGGGCATCGCCGCTGGAACCTGTATCCTCAGTACGCCCAGGGGGCCTACGGCATTGTCTTTGACCCACGGGCTGGACGGGTGACCCAGGCCAACGCCAACTGGATCTTCGGTTTTGACGAGTCGGTGCCAGATCCAGAGTTCATCGCCTTCCCGGAGAAAGACGGCTACCTCTACCGCCTAGAAGGGTTTTCCGGCCAGCCCCTGTCTGCCTACCGCTGGTCTTTCTCGGTGCCCAGCCGTGGCGGCAAGGCTGATCTCAGCCAAGCCCAAGTCCGCATCACCGATGCCCTCAGCGGCGAGCCGGTGCCTGTTGGAGATCTCCGCGTGGGGGATCCCGCCTTTGGCCTGGAAACTTTGACCTACTCCGTGGGTTCGATCCAGCCCAATCGCAACTACACCTTTGAAATTAGCGGCATTCGCCTCAACGGTGGCCCCCCCCGCAGCTACCGCTACACCACCGCTCTCTACGACTGCGATCCCCAAACTTCCCAACGGCCCGCACCCCTCACCGAAGGGCTGGGGATCCCGCCCCGTCTGCTCTGGCAGATGGAGACTTTCAACTCTTTCAACCCTCTCAACTAGCTTTTCCTCACCCCCAGCCCCTTTCCCAAAGGGGAAAGAGGGGTCTGCTGCTCCTGGAAGCCTGACTTTATGCATAAAGCGCAATTCGAGAATGACAAAACTGCATAACCTGTTACAAAGTGTAACTGCCAATACCAAAGTTAACGGTTCGTCATCGCTAGGGTAGCTAGTGTTCACCCCACGGCAGCGATCATGGCGAACCAATTTGAACGCCTCAAAAGCGAAAAGGATGGGCTGGCGGTCAAGGCCGAGCTGGAGGCGTTTGCCCGGATGGGTTGGGAGAACATTCCTGAAGACGACCGGGATCACCGCCTCAAGTGGCTGGGGATCTTCTTTCGCAAGCGCACCCCAGGTCAGTTCATGCTGCGGCTGCGCCTGCCCAATGGGATCCTAACCAGCGGCCAAATGCGGATGTTGGGCGCAATCATCCACCCCTATGGAGAACAGGGCGTAGCCGACATCACCACCCGGCAGAACCTGCAACTGCGGGGCATCCCCATCGAGGAAATGCCCCAGATCCTGGGCTACCTGAAAGAGGTAGGCCTGACCAGCATCCAGTCGGGCATGGACAACGTGCGCAACATCACGGGATCCCCTCTGGCTGGTATTGACCCGGATGAGCTGATCGACGTGCGCGGTCTCACCCGCAAGGTGCAGGACATGATCACCAACAACGGCGAGGGCAACCCTTCCTTCAGCAACCTGCCGCGCAAGTTCAACATCGCCATCTGCGGTTGTCGCGACAACTCCGTGCATGCGGAGATCAACGACCTGGCCTTTGTGCCCGCCTTCAAAAATGGCCGCCTGGGCTTCAACGTCCTGGTGGGCGGCTTTTTCTCTGCTCGCCGCTGCGCCGAGGCAATTGGCCTAGATGTCTGGGTGGATCCCCGCGATGTAGTTCCCCTGTGCGAGGCGGTGCTGCTGGTCTACCGGGATCACGGCCTGCGGGCCAACCGGCAAAAGGCGCGGTTGATGTGGCTCATTGACGAGTGGGGCCTAGAGAAGTTCCGGGCGGCTGTGGAGCGCCAGATAGGCCACCCTCTGCTCAGGGCAGCGGAAAAAGATGAGGTGGTCTGGCACAAGCGGGATCTGCTGGGGGTGCATGCCCAGAAGCAGCCGGGCCTCAACTTTGTCGGCCTGCATGTGCCGGTGGGGCGGCTCAACGCCCTGGAGATGATGGAGCTGGCCCGCTTGGCGGAGGTGTACGGCTCCGGGGAGCTGCGGCTGACAGTGGAGCAGAACGTGCTCATCCCCAATGTGCCCGACTCCCGAGTGGCCCCGCTCCTCAAAGAGCCGCTCTTGAAGAAGTTCTCCCCCAACCCAGGGCCCTTGCAGCGGGGGTTGGTGTCCTGTACGGGCAACCAGTTCTGCAACTTTGCCCTTATCGAGACCAAAAACCGGGCTGTGGCCTTGATGGAGGAGCTGGAGGCGGAGCTGGAGATCCCCCAAACGGTGCGCATCCACTGGACGGGCTGCCCCAACTCCTGCGGCCAACCCCAAGTAGCCGATATCGGCCTTATGGGCACCACTGCTCGCAAGGACGGCAGGGTGGTGGAGGCCGTGGACATCTACATGGGGGGAGAGGTGGGCAAAGACGCCAAGCTGGGCGAATGCGTGCGCAAAGGGATCCCTTGCGAAGACCTCAAGCCGGTCTTGGTGGAGCTGCTCATTGAACACTTTGGGGCCAAGCCACGTCAGCATCCGTCCGCTGCCCAGGCTTCTGTTTTGGTAACCCGCTAGCGGTTCTGTTGCCGTCCTGAAAGTTTTTCTTTCTTCGTCGTTGTAAATCTTGGAGGTTTCGATGTCTAAGCTGTTCAGCACTTCCTCTCCCGTCTCCCGTCGGCAATTTTTGGCCGGGGTGGCTGCTCTCACGGCTGGGGCGGCCACGGCTGGGATCCCGCGCGCCCAATCGCAATCCTTGGGCAAAGGCTACTGGGTGGCGCAGGCCGATACTCCCGAAACCACCAGCGCCAAGCTGGGGTTCATCGCTCTAACCGACGCGGCCCCCCTGATCATCGCCAAAGAAAAAGGGTTCTTTGACAAGTACGGCATGAAAGACGTGGAGGTGGTCAAGCAGGCCTCTTGGGGCACCACCCGCGACAACTTGGTGCTGGGATCCGCCGCCGGCGGCATCGATGGGGCACACATCCTCACCCCCATGCCCTACCTCATCACCACCGGCAAAGTTACCGATGGCAAGCCGGTGCCTATGTACATTTTGGCCCGTCTCAATCTGGACGGTCAGGGCATTAGCATTTCCAACCAATATCGGGATTTGCAAATCGGCCTGGATAGTTCCCCCCTCAAGGCCAAGTTTGCCGAGCTTCGAGCTGCCGGCAAAGATCCCAAATGTGCGATGACCTTCCCTGGTGGCACCCACGACCTATGGATGCGCTACTGGCTGGCCGCAGGCGGGATCGATCCCACTAGCGACGTCTCCGTCATTGTGGTGCCGCCGCCGCAGATGGTGGCCAATATGAAATCCAGAACCATGGAAGCCCTCTGTGTGGGCGAGCCTTGGAATGCCCAGCTGGTGAACCAAAAAGAGGGGTATAGTGCCCTCACCACCGGCGAGCTGTGGAACGGCCACCCGGAAAAGGCCTTTGCCCTGCGGGCCGACTGGGTGGATGCGCACCCGAAAGCCACCCTTGCCCTGTTGAAAGCGGTGCTAGAAGCCCAGATCTGGTGCGAC
Source organism: Synechococcus sp. R55.3 (assembly GCF_047461975.1). Lineage (NCBI taxonomy): Bacteria > Bacillati > Cyanobacteriota > Cyanophyceae > Synechococcales > Synechococcaceae > Synechococcus > Synechococcus sp. R55.3. Next base: position 4,274 of record NZ_JANSIG010000087.1, read on the forward strand.
CAGATGGAAAACAAAGAGGAGATGTGTCGCATCATCGGCGACCGCCGCTGGCTGGGGGTGCCTGTGCCCGATATCTTGGGCCGTTCTCGGGGCACTTTTGACTACGGCACCGGCAAGGTCGTTGAAAACAGCCCCCACCTGATGAAGTTCTGGCAGGACTACGCTTCCTACCCCTTCAAGAGCCACGATCTCTGGTTTTTGACCGAAAACATTCGCTGGGGTTACCTACCTGCCGACACCGATACCAAAGCCTTGGTGGAGCGGGTGAATCGGGAAGAACTCTGGCGAGAAGCTGCCAAAGCCATTGGTCAGGGGGCAGCCATTCCCCCCAGCACCTCTCGAGGAGTGGAAACCTTCTTCGACGGGGTGCAGTTCGATCCCGAAAATCCTGCCGCCTACCTGGAGAAATTGGCGATTAAGAAGCTGGCCTAATTTCCCAACTTTCCCCAGCAAGTTAGCTGCAAACCCTCTGTCCAGGAGAGAAGGGATCCCCGAATCCCCACAAAGAGTGTTCAACTGAAACCCCTTCTCTCTTGGGATCCTCTTAAGTTGACTTCAACCTTACTCCCAGCAAGCCATGAGGATTTTCCACTCTGCCCTACAGTTGGGCTACCACCTCTTTCGGATCCTGCTTCCCCTACTGGTTGGCCTAGGCCACTGGCTGCTGAAAACCGGCCAAGGTTCTGTTCTTCAGTCCAGTACCGGAATCGGTTCCCCCGCCAGTTCTGCACCTTCTTCTGCTTGGCGGCAAAGAGTCCAAATCCACAAAGCGCTGCGTCGCATTCTGTTGCCCGCTACGGCCATTTTGCTCGTCCTGATTCTCTGGCAAATCATTTACAGCCGCCCCGGAGCCAACTTGCCCACCCCTCTCCAGGTTTGGCAGGACACCTGGGATCCCCTCATTAAAGATCCCTTTTTTGACTATGGCGGCAATGCCAAAGGGCTGTTCTGGCAAATTTGGGCCAGCTTGCGGCGGGTGTTCATTGGGTTTGCCCTGGCCGGCTTGGTGGGGGTTGTGGGCGGCATGATCATCGGGGTCAATCGCTGGCTGTACGAGGCTTTGGATCCCATTTTTCAGGTGCTGCGCACGGTGCCGCCTTTGGCCTGGCTGCCGATTTCTTTGGCTGCCTTTCGAGATGCCAACCCTTCCGCCATTTTTGTAATCTTCATTACGGCCCTCTGGCCCATTTTGATCAACACCGTTGTCGGCGTACAGCAGATCCCTCAGGACTACCGCAACGTGGCCAGAATTGTGCGCATGTCCGGCTGGAAGTACTTTTTCAAAATCGTTTTCCCGGCAACTGTGCCCTATATTTTTACCGGCTTGCGCATTGGGGTGGGCTTGTCTTGGCTGGCCATTGTGGCAGCGGAAATGTTGATTGGCGGTGTGGGCATTGGATTTTTCATCTGGGATGCCTGGAATAGCTCCCGCATCAGCGAAATCATTCTGGCTTTGATCTATGTCGGGATGGTGGGTCTTCTGCTGGATCGCATCACGGCTTGGATTGGCTCGCTGGTGGTGGCTGAGGATCGCTAAATGAGCTTGGCCGAGTTTTAGATTGGTTGCTGACAATTTCTCCATGCTCTCAGAAATCATCTCAGGGGAATCATGAAGACTCAGCCTTACATTGAAGTGGATCATGTCGACAAGGAATATCTCCTCGACAACGGAGAGGTCTATCCTGTCCTGAAAGACATCCACCTGGAGATCCAAAAAGGGGAATTTGTCTCGCTAATTGGCCACTCCGGCTGTGGCAAATCGACCCTGCTCAACATCATTGCTGGCCTGGAAAAGCCTTCCCGCGGAGGCATTCTCCTGGAGGGCCGACAAGTTACAGATCCCGGCCCAGATCGCATGGTGGTGTTTCAGAACTATTCCCTGCTGCCCTGGCTGACGGTGCGGGAGAACGTTGCCCTGGCCGTGGACGAGGTGCTGGGATCCCTTCCCAAAGCAGAGCGAAGCCGGATTGTGGAAGAGCACATCCGCCAGGTGGGGTTGCAGGGGGCAGCCGACAAGCGACCGGCCCATCTGTCAGGAGGGATGAAACAGCGGGTAGCCATTGCTCGGGCTTTGGCCATCCGTCCGCGGGTGCTGCTGTTGGATGAGCCCTTTGGCGCTCTGGATGCCTTGACGCGCGGCAACCTGCAGGAGCAACTGATGGAGATTGCCCAGGCGGAGCAGCTCACCTGTGTCATGGTTACCCACGATGTGGATGAGGCGCTGCTGCTTTCGGATCGGGTGGTGATGATGACCCAGGGCCCCGCTGCCCGCATTGGCCAGATTTTGCGGATCCCTTTTCCTCGGCCCCGCCATCGTTTGGAAGTGGTGCGTCACCCCGACTACTACAGCCTGCGGGGAGAGATGATCTACTTTCTCAACCAGCAAAAGCGGGCTCGCCAAAAAACGCCTGTTCGCGTGGCCATTGCCAAACACGGCCTGGAGAAGGTCAATTTGGAGGTTGGCTTTGTGCCCCTCAACGACTGCGCCCCGCTGGTGGTGGCGCAGGAAAAAGGCCTGTTTCAAAAGCATGGCCTGGAGCAGGTCACCCTGGTGCGGGAGCCAGGCTGGAAGACCATCTGGGAAGGGATCCGCTCCGGTCGGCTGGACGCGGCTATGGTGGTGGCCGGGATCCCGTTGGCCTCCACGTTAGGGGTGGGGGGAGTTCCGGTGTCTTTGGTAACCGCCTTAACCCTCTCCCGTGGCGGCAACGCCATTACCTTCGGGCGCAGACTTTGCCTGCAGGGTGTTCTCAGTCCCTGGGATCTGCGCCAACACCTCCGGCAAACTCCTGACGTGGTTCATACCCTAGGGGTGGTGCACCCGGCCTCAATGCAAAACTTCTTGCTGCGCCATTGGCTGGCTAGCGCGGGGGTGGATCCGGATCGGGATGTCACGTTAACCGTGATCCCGCCGCCGCAGATGGTGGCCCACCTCAAGGCCGGCAACATCGATGGCTACTGCGTGGGCGAGCCCTGGAACTCCCGCGCCGTGCGGGAACAGGTGGGGGTTATCGTCGCCACCACCCCTGAAATCTTACCCAGCCACATCGAAAAGGTGCTGACGGTGCGCCAGGACTGGGCCCAAAGCTACCCCCGCACCCACGTGGCTCTGGTCAAAGCACTACTGGAGGCTTGTCACTACTGCGATCAGCCGCAGCACCGTTCTGAGATCTTGGAGTGGCTGGCTCAGCCCCAGTATGTGGGCGTGGCCCTGGAGGATCTGCAGCCGGGGTGGAGGGGCATCCTGCAGCGGGGAATTGCCGATGAATCCCAAGCCCTCACCGGTTTTCACCAGTTTGCCAACGGGCGCAACACCTGTCCGGAAAGGTTGGAACACCTCTGGATCTTGACGCAAATGGCTCGCTGGGGACTCTGCGCTTTTCCCCGCAATTGGGTTTCGGTTCTCGACCAAGTTCTGGACAGCGAAACCTACGCCCTAGCCGCCAGAGAACTGGGCCTTCCGGATCGGGCCCACGACCGCGGAGCTTTACTCTTTGGCGATGGATCCCGCTTTGACGGAGAGGATCCCGTTGCTTACCTGGAGTCGGTGGCCATCCGGCAGGATCTGAAGCTGCAGGAGTACCGGCTCAGCGAAGTTTAGCTTTTGTTACCTTAAACTCTCGATTGGAAAACACCATGATGACCAGCTCCCGCACGTTCTCCTCACCGCTATCTTCTGCATCTCCGGTTGCAGGACTGCCCCTTCTTTGTCTTCAGAATGTGGGCAAGACCTACTTCACCTCAGCAGGGCCCTTCGTTGCGCTGGAAAATATCAATCTGGAAGTGGCCGCCGGTGAGTTTGTTTGCATTATCGGCCACTCGGGTTGTGGCAAATCCACCTTGATCAACATGGTGGCGGGTTTTTCGACTCCCACTTCGGGATCCATTACCCTCAAGGGCCAGCCCATCACCTCCCCAGGGCCGGATCGGATGATGGTGTTTCAACATTATTCCCTTTTGCCCTGGCTGACGGCTTTTGAAAATGTTTATCTGGTGGTGGATCAGGTTTACCCAAACAAATCCCGGCGGGAGAAAAGGGAAATCGTTGAAGAACACCTAGAATTGGTAGGTTTAGCAGAGGCAGCCCACAAGCGGCCCAAGCAGCTTTCTGGAGGCATGAAGCAAAGGGTTGCCATTGCCCGTGCTCTTGCCGTTCGTCCGCAAGTTTTGCTGTTGGATGAGCCTTTTGGGGCCTTGGATGCCATTACCAAGGAAGATCTACAAGATGAGCTGCTGGCCATTTGGCGGGATCACCGCTGCACAGTTTTGATGATTACCCACGACATCGACGAGGCTCTCTACTTGTCAGACCGTGTGGTGATGATGACCAACGGCCCCGCTGCCCATATTGGTGAGATCTTGACCATTCCCTTTGAGCGACCGCGCATCCGCTCCCGCATTATGGAAATGCCTGAGTTCTACGAATTGCGTAACCGCGCCCTTGACTTCCTCTATCGTCGCTTTGCCCATAGGGAGGATTAAGCTAGGAATCAAAACGCTTGGGGAGGGAAGTTGATGGCCGCTGCTCCGGTTCAGGTAGCTCCAACCGATCTCCCAATGGAGAAGCGGGTCTCTAGCTTGCCCAAAACCCTTGCCGACTATCTGGCCAATCCAGTTGCCCAAACCAAATGGGTAGATGGCTACATTGTGGAGAAAGTGGGGCAAACCTTAGGGCATGCAAAGATCCAAACCCGACTTCTCTTCCGTTGGCTCGGTTATGTTGAATGTCAGCCATTGGGGGGTATGGTTTTGGTGAAGGCTCCCGGCCAAACCAAAGGCAGAGTCAGAAGACCTGATGCTGCCTACTCATCTCCAGATTTAATCCAGCAATTTGGAGAGGATATTGCCACGCTGCTGCAGAGCTATCCTCTGGTTGAGGAGATCTTCTCTCCAACCGACTGTGGAGAAGATATTTTCCTAAAAGCCCAAGAGTATCTCAGCTCCGATGTACTGGAAGTCTGGCTGATTTTTCCCAGAAGCAAATACGTTTTTATCCAAACTCAAGATGGCCATCTTTGGCTAGCTGAACAGGACACTGACAAGAGCTAGGTTGTATTACCTGGCTTGGAGATCCAAGTTGCCGCTCTTCTCAGCTAAGGGATCCAAAATGCGAGAGAATTGGGCGTTTAATAGGGATCCCAACTCATGGTGACCGCGATGGAGTCGGAAAAAGCTGTCATCAAAACCCTATGTCCCTACTGCGGTGTGGGATGTGGATTGGAGGCGGTTTCGACAGCCTCAGGTGACTGGAAAATGAGAGGCGACCGGGATCATCCTTCCAGCTTGGGGATGGTCTGTGTAAAGGGGGCCACGATCCTGGAGGCAGTTGGTCGAGATCGGCTGCTCTCTCCCCTGTTTCGGGAGAGCTTGGATCAGCCCTTTCGTCGCATTTCTTGGGATCAGGCTTTTGAGGAGATGGTTTCTCGGCTGCGCCGCCTCAAAGACAACCCCCACTCCATAGCCATGTATGGATCGGGGCAGTTGCTCACTGAAGACTATTACGTTGCTCAAAAGCTCATTAAGGGCTGCCTGGGCACCAATAATTTTGACACCAACTCGCGCCTGTGCATGTCCTCAGCCGTCTCGGCCTACACCCAATCCCTGGGATCCGATGGCCCCCCCTGCTGCTACGAGGATCTCGATCTCTGCAATCTGGCTTTTCTGGTGGGCACCAACACCGCCGAGTGCCACCCCATTCTTTTTAATCGCTTGAAGAAGCGGCACAAGCCCGGATCCCCCCTCAAAATGGTGGTCGTGGATCCCCGGCGCACTCAGACAGCAGAAGCTGCCGATCTCCACTTAAAAATTCGCCCCGGTACGGATATCGATCTTTTCAATGGGATTGCCCATTTGCTGTTGAAGTGGGGATCAATGGCTACCGATTTTATCGAGGGCTGCACCCAAGGTTTTGCCGAATATGCAGCTTTGCTGGCCGATTATGAGCCGCAGATTGTAGCCCAGCGCTGTGGAATTGCAACTGAGGACTTGATTGAAGCGGCCAAGCTCTGGCAGGGATCCCAAAGGGTTCTCTCCCTTTGGTCGATGGGCCTAAACCAGTCCAGCGAGGGCACCGCCAAGATCACCAGCCTAATCAATCTCCATCTCCTAACTGGGCAAATTGGCCGACCGGGGACCGGCCCCTTTTCCTTGACCGGCCAGCCCAATGCCATGGGCGGTCGAGAGGCGGGGGGGTTATCTCATCTGCTGCCGGGATATCGGCTGGTGAGCCATCCCCAGCATCGGGCAGAGGTGGAGCAGGCTTGGGGTTTGCCCAGCGGTTCCCTCTCTCCCTGCCCAGGGCTGAGGGCTACCGAGATGATTGCCGCTCTGGAGACGGGATCCCTGCAGTTCTTTTGGATTGTGGCCACCAATCCTTTGGTGAGCTTTCCGGATCTGGAACGGGTCAAAAAAGCCCTGAAAAAGTCTCCCTTTACCGTTTACCAAGAGGCTTATTACCCTACAGAAACGGCAGAATATGCCCATTTGCTTTTGCCTGCCTGTCAGTGGAGCGAGAAAACCGGGGTGATGACCAACTCCGAGCGCAGGGTTACCCTTTGTCAAGCCTTTCGAGATCCCCCTAGCGAGGCCCGACCCGATTGGGAGATCTTTGCTGAAGTGGGGCGCAGGTTGGGCTTTGAAGCGCAATTTTCCTTCCAAACCGCGGCAGAGGTTTATGCAGAATTTGCCGCCCTTACCGCAAATCGCCTCTGCGATCACTCCGGCCTCAGCCATGCCCTTTTGGCAGAACAAGGCCCTCAGCAATGGCCTTATCCCAAAGAAAGAACCTCGGCCCCTAAGTCCACTCGCCTCTACACAGATTGGCGTTTCCCGACCCCCAATGGCCGCGCCCGCTTTATCCCCCACCATTCCCGTGGCCTAGCAGAGCCGCCGGATCCCCAGTTTCCCTACGTATTAACCACGGGCAGGCTTTACGGCCATTGGCACACCCAAACCCGCACCGGCAGGATTGAAAAAATCAAGCAAATGCACCCCCAACCCTTTATTGAAATCCATCCTCGCGATGCGGAAAAACTGGGCATCCAAGATGGAGATTGGGTTCAAGTGCGTTCTGCCCGCGGACGGGCCTATTTCCCGGCCAAGATAACTGCCAACATTGCTCCCGGTACGCTATTTGTACCCATGCACTGGGGATCCCTCTGGGCAGAACAAGCTGAGTGTAATGCCCTCACCCATGACATCAGTTGCCCTGATTCCGGCCAGCCGGAATTAAAAGCCTGCGCCGTTGCTCTTGAGAAAGCCGACCCACCGCTCAAGCAATCCCCTCAACTCTAGATTTGGTTCCTAATCGAGGTTCCCATGACTCTGTTTCAGTTTGAGCAAGATTTTGCCGACTCTCTGCGATGCATCCCCATGACCTTGCGCCTAAAGCTGGATTTGTGCGGGATCAAGCTCAAGCTCCATCAATGGGCCAAGTTTTCCTTAGAAGAGCGGCGGAAGTGTGTTGATTGGCCCTCTGAATCTCCACAGGATCTAGAAGAACTCCGCAACCATCTGCGCCATTTGGTTCGCTCCATCTGCCACGAAGAGGCGCAAGAGATTCCCATTGACCCCCAGCCTGAATGGCAAAATCCCAACCAGATCCCAATGGCTGTCCAACAAAAAGCTCAAGACCTGGGGATCCGGCTTGCCCTCGATTTCTGGAGAAACTTGCACGATATCCAGAGATTTGCCTTGCTGAAGTTGAGCCGATCCCATCACGAAAACAAAAATTTCTTGCCCGCTCTGCGAGAGTTTGGCCTGAAGATGGCGAGGGATGGTGATTGCAGTTACTCTGAATCTATTTGAGAGAGATAGTCTGATACATTTACGCTGAACACTGCTGAACATCACTGTTCAACTATGCAGCGATAGCATTCTGTTTGTTTCCAAA